>CAIRWO010000034.1 GCA_903882345.1 Candidatus Omnitrophota bacterium
CGACTAGGCCGATCCTGTCGCCTTTTAAATTTTTTATGAAATCTCTGATCGCCAATTTTGAACGCTCCAGGCGGCTCGGCTTGACGTCTTGGGCAAGCATGCTTTTGGAAGTATCCAGCGCGATAATAATATCCAGGCCCCTTCTTTTTACCTCCTGCCAGTGAAATCCCCACTGCGGCCGCATCAGGGAAAAAATGATTAGTATTGCCGCAGTCAATAAAAGGCCAGCTTTAAATTTTTGTTTATTTACGTCGGTAAATACCAATAACTCCTCTAAGAGTTCTTTTTGGGCAAATTTTTCATAGGCTTTTCTCTTCATCCTGAACGCCCAGATGCAGAACGCTATCAGGATAAGGGCAACGGAAAAACTAAAGATAAAATCCGCTTGGCCAAATCTCATAGCTTAGGGAACCTTTCTCAACAGCGTATGCGTCAAGGTAATTTCCAGAAATAACAGCGCAAGGCCCGGTATCAACAATAGCGGGAATAACTCGTTATATTCGGAATACCCCTTCTCTTCAACCGGCGTCTTTTCCATTTTATCTATCTGCCGGTAGATCTCTTTCAGGCTTTCCGTATCCGTTGCCCGGAAATATTTAGCTTCGGTTACCGAAGCAATCTTAGTCAGGGTATCTTCATCTATATCGATCCTTACCTGCTGATAAAATACGTTGCCGAAAAAATCTTTTACCGGATAAGGCACAAGCCCTTTTGCTCCGGCTCCAATGGCATAGATCTTTACTTTAAGTGCCTTTGCCGCTTCAGCCGCCACCAGCGGCGTTACCTTACCCGAGTTATTACGGCCGTCGGTAAGCAAGACAATGATCTTGCTTTTTGCCTTCGTGCCTCTTAAACGGTTTAAAGCAGACGAAATACCCGAGCCGATAGCCGTACCGTCTTCGATCATCCCTGCCTTTATCCTCTCAATATTTTCAAGCAGCCATCCGTAATCAAGGGTTAACGGGCATAAGGTATATGCCCGGCCGGCAAACACCACGATACCTATGCGGTCATTGCTGCGGCCCTTGATGAAATCCTTTACTACATCTTTTATCACATCGATCCGGCTCTGCCGTTTTCCCGCGATTTGAAAATCTTCGGCAAGCATGCTTGTTGAGCAGTCTAAGGCAAGGACTATGTCTATGCCTTCAGTCTGCAACCGGGAATCCGCTACCGGAGTCTGCGGCCTTGCCAACGCGATAATGATCAATGATACCGACGCCAGCCTCAAGAAAATAAGGCCCCGGCTTAACCTTGCCTTAAAAGTTGTCTGCAAACCGCCAAGCAGCCCTCCCGAAGAAAACTTAAAGCCGGAAGCAGCATTTTTCCTGGCGGTATAAAATATGATCAACGCGGCTACAGGCAATAAGATTAAAAAAAACGGGTTATGGAATGTCATTTTGTCTGCTCGATAAAATTCTTTGCACTGTTAAATACCGCGTTGATCTCCTGCTCGGCGGGCAAATACTTCGCGAATTTGACTAAATCGCAAACTGAAAGAAATTCCTTTAACAGCGCCTTATGCCCATCAGCCAACTGCGAATAATCCCTTACATGGATAAGGAATTCCTCGGTGGTCATCTCGGGCGCGCGCAGGTTGAACCTGTTTTCCAAATAATGCCTGATGATCCCGGAAATTTGGATATAGTACTCCTTGATTTTTCCCGACCGGATGAGATCCTGCGCCTTTAATCTCTCCAACTGCTCAAGGGCGATCTCATGGGCCGGCCGCTGACGGATTAGCTGCTGGCGTTCTTTTTTCCTAAATAATAAAATCAGGTAGATAATTATTGCAGTGGCTATTAAAATGATAATTGTTATAAAGATGGTCGCGCGTTGATTTGACGCAATGCCTATCGGCCCCTTGATGTCTTTTACCTTGGCGTTTTTGGAAGCGCCGGTTTTCCCCAGAAGGCTTTTGATCTCAACCGGCTTTTCGGGAATTTCGATTTCTTTCCAGTCTTTATCCTGTTTCTTCCGGTATTTTAGTGTTGATTTAGGAATTACGGCCTTGCCAGTTTCAAAAGTCTCCAGCACCAGCCAAAAGGTAATTTTTCTTCTGCCAAAAAACCTGCCTGACCTGGAGCCGGTATCTCTGATATTAAAACTGCCTACGGTATTGCCGAATACAGGCAGCTTGACTTCAAAATTATCCGGGTAGGAAACAATAATGCTATATTTAAATTTCTCTCCGATAGTTACCAGGCGTTTATCGGCTTTAGCCTTAACGGTTACTGCCGGTTTAGCATCCGCGGCAAAAGATAAATGGCGGCTGCCGATGCATAAAATAGCGGCTGCCAGCATAAACACAATCGGCTTGTATCTGGTTTGCCTCATCTTTAATGCATCCTTCTTTCCCTGGCGCGGAAAAATTTAAATAAGCTCTGCGCGTACGGCACATCGGTACGCACATCGATGCTGTCTACACTAACGGAATTAAACAACGCGGTCCGCGCTTTGATCCTCTTGTTGGCATTATCGCTATATTCCCTGCGTAGTTTCTTATTCGAAGTATCCAGTGTAAAAATTTTGTTCGTCTCCGGATCTTCCAGCTGCAACAACCCCAGAGGCGGCAATTCCAGCTCTTTGGGGTCAGTGATGGTTATGGCCACGATATCATGCCGTTTATTGGATATAGAAAGCGTCTTTTTAAAATCAGGCGCGTAGAAATCGGAAATTACAAAAGCAACGGTGCGGTGGCTGGATACCTTATTAAGATATTCCAGCGCGGCATTTATATCCGTACCGCGGCCGGAGGGTTTAAAATAGAGCGCTTCGCGGATAACCCGCAGCACATGGCGCAGGCCTTTTCTGGGTGGGACGAATTTCTCCACCCTATCGGTAAAAGCAATAAATCCTACCTTGTCGTTGTTGCGGATCGCCGACAGCGCAAGAAGAGAACAGATTTCAGCGGCAAGCTGCATCTTGAGCTGTTTTACCGTGCCAAAGTATGACGACGGCGACATATCCAGGATGAGCATGATCGTCAGCTCCCTTTCCTCGACGAACTTCTTTACGTAAGGGTGGCCCATGCGCGCGGTAACATTCCAGTCAATCGAGCG
>CAIRWO010000035.1 GCA_903882345.1 Candidatus Omnitrophota bacterium
GCGCTGCAGTGGAACCGCGCATTCTTATGTTTTTTAATTCTCCTTGCCCGCCGTAATTACTAATATCAACCGAAGTCAGATCCGTTAATGCCCCCGCGACATCCTTTACCCCGGAAGACTCTATTTCTTTTCCGGTCACTACATCTACGCTGCGGGCAGTATCTCCGTAATTTTCTTCTATTTTCGATGGAGTTACGACTATTTTTCCCAGGTCGATATCGCCGGCCAGAGAAACATACGGGACAATTGAAATTAAAAATATGACCGCTACTAGATTTTTAAAGAAAGGCTTCATGAAAGAATAACCTCCAAACGCCAATAAATGCCGTTTAAAATTTTTTCGCCGATCAAGAATTCTACGAGTTTCTTAAAAAGCGGTCCGTCATAGACAAAGGTATGGAATTCTCCGGCTTCGCCGCAAGGGTCGATCTTTGGGTTGTAACGATGCAAGTCTTCGATAAACTGCCTGTCGAGTATCCTGCCTAACCACTCTTTTCCCAATATACCGTCCCTAGTGCAAACTACAGCGGCCTTAAACCCGCAATCTATAAAATCCAAAAGTATCTGTTTTGTATCCATGCCCCACAAAGGAAAAATAGGCTCAATACTGGTATCTCTGCAAACCCGCTCTATCCATTCCCTGTGCTCTTCTAAATAGATATCGCCAAAAACTATCCCTTCGATATTTTTTTCCTTTTTCCATTCGATAATCAAATTTTTGAATTCCTGCTCGTACCCTGCTTCAGGCATTGCTTTCTGGAATAGCGGCATACCAATCGCACTGGCCTGCTCATATATCAGCTGCGCAGGCAGGCCATGGGCAAGCGAGTTCATACCGTCGGACCTGGTAAAATTAAAAAGCGCTATGACTTTATAGCCCGAAGCCATAGCTTTATAACAGGCAAAACAACTGTCTTTGCCGCCGCTCCATAGGCAGACAACTTTCATCCCCTGCTCCTGGTTAATATCTTATAAAGATAACCCGTATCGATATTTTCCCGGACTAATTTTGCAAGCTTATCAATTTCCATATCGGGATCAAAAGCTGCTGCCTGTGACAATGTAGCCCAGCCTTTTTTTAGCCGCACCCTGTTCAAAAAATCCCTCCTGAAAACAGCCGCGTCAAATAACCCATGGATATAGGTACCTAAGATGCGGCCGTTATTGCAAGTTATGCCGTCAAAATATTTTATTTTTCTGCCGTTGCGCAGGAAGACCTCGAAAAGCGGCTTACAACCTTTGCCAATCTTAGTAAGGCCATGGTGGATTTCATACCCGCTCACTTCTCTGCCGGAAAACAGATCTCTTGCCTTCACGCGGCTAAGTTCCTTTTGCGGCATTAAGCGTGTACTGACAGGCAAAAGCCCTAAGCCTTTAATCTTCTTGCAAGCCGATTCTATTGAGTGTCTATCATATATCATCTCTCCCAGTATCTGGTAGCCGCCGCAGATACCCAGGATAACAGCCGGTTTTCTTGAATTGGCCGCTGACAAGATCTTTCCTTCAAACCCGGTTTTTTTCAAATAAGAGAGGTCCGAACTGGTGCTTTTTGTCCCGGGAATGATTATAATGTCGGGATCATTCAACCCCTCGAGGCTGTCAACATACCTTAATTCCACGTCGGGTTCTGCTGCCAGGGGATCGAAATCTGTAAAATTAGAAATATGCGGAAGGTATATGACGTCTATTTTTAGTTTTTGCCGCTTTCCCGGTATCCCCCTCTTTGTAAAATTATCCAGGGGCACCGCGTCTTCTTCGGGTATGATTATATTCCTAAAATAAGGAATGGTTCCCAGTACTCTTATGCCTGTCCGCTTCTCCAGCCAATCTATTCCGGGTTTTAGCAGGCTTATGTCTCCGCGGAATTTATTGATCACAAAACCCTTTACCATCGCGCGTTCTCTTTTGGTCAACAGCTCCAGCGTCCCCACAAATGACGCAAAGACTCCGCCTTTATCAATATCCCCTACCAATATCACAGGGGCCTTTGCGTATTGAGCCATTTTCATGTTGACGATATCATGCGACTTCAAATTTATCTCTGCGGGGCTGCCTGCCCCTTCTATCACAATGACC
>CAIRWO010000036.1 GCA_903882345.1 Candidatus Omnitrophota bacterium
CCGTAAGGTATTTCGGCACAAGTATGCCGTTAGAATTCAAGGTAACGCTTAATCCCAGCGCTTGGGCATAATCAATCAATTCCGGGATATCCTCCCTTAAGAGGGGCTCGCCTCCGGAAAAACTTATCCTCAGGCAGCCGTTATCCTTTAGGTCTTGGAGCAGCCTTTTTGCATCCTGAGTTGATAACTCACGGGAAGTATCACGGCTGAAATATCCGGCATAACAATGCCGGCATTTAGTATTGCAGCGGTTAGTGAGATTAAAAATAACCGTCAAAGGCAGGTAATGCCCCGTGAGTTTCATCTTTACAATGCTGAATAAAAAATTAGCGCTCTTAACCAGCCTCATCCTATCAACCCTGCAAAATAATCTTTCAGATAACCGAAGAGATATCCGGGGTGCTGCCAAAATCCCATATCAGAGGCCAGTGCCCAATAAAAAAGCGGCCGTTTGAAAATATCTCCGCGCAGGTTTTTCCTGTTGAGCTTGACGAATTCATCCAGCGCCAAATTAATTACCTTAGCCTTCTCTTCAATACTCATTTTTTCGGTAAGGGCCGCGGAGGTATCTATATGGCAGCGGTCACGGTATTCCTCTAACCCTTTGGGATTTTTTGCTAAGATCATATTGGCTAATTCTGTGCCTACGGCAGGAGTGGGTAAATATGAATAAACTATATACGGGTTGATCTCTTTGACCAGGCTTACTGTCTCTTCTATTTCCTCACGGCCTTCCCACGGTAAACCAACCATGCAAAAGGCAACCATATACAGCCCGCTTTCTTTGATCAGCTTGGCGCAGGCGCGGACATCGCTAACGGTATTGCCTTTCTTAATAAGCTTTCTGATTTCGGGGTTACCTACCTCTACGCCTACCGCAACATGCTGGCAGCCGGACTTTTTCATCAACGCAAGAGTTTTGCTGTCGGCCATTTCCGCGCGGGTTTGTGCTGACCAGTATATGGGCAGTTTGCGTTTAAGCAATAATTCACAGAAATCTGCCGCGCGCTCTTTGTAGAGAAAAAATATATCATCGCAAATATAAAAATAACGGGTGCCGTATTTTTTATAAACCAGCTCTATTTCATCGACCATATTTCCTGCTGAACGCACGCGGGGCTTATACCCCATGCTCGTATGGCAACCACAAAAAATACAATCAAAAGCGCAGCCGCGGGAGCCGTATATACCCTGGAAGCAATGTGCCGGCATATGCTTATAACCATCAAGGCAATGACGGCCGGGAAAAGGCAGGCTGTCAAGGTCTTCGATAAATGGCCGGTCTTCATTATGGATTATTTTATTGCCGGGGCCTTTCCAGCTCAGGCCTTTGATCCGGGAAAAATCGCGGCAGTTTTCTCCCATCGCCTTAACCAGCTCTACAGATGTCAATTCCGGTTCTCTTCTTAAGGCAAAATCCATTACGGAAAAATCTCCGTTTAAAGAAGGATCGATGGCGCAGTGCAGCCCCCGGTTCGTGCATCCTTCGAAAACCGTCGCTACTTTCGGATTAAGCCTTTTGGCAATGCCGGCAATCTTATTGCCGGCGGTTAAGGTTGTATTAAAAACACTGATGATGAGTATATCCGGGTTATATTTAATAAGGTAATCCGTAATTTCTTGCCAGAGAGGATCGGCGTCATTATGCAGCCGCCGGTCATATTCTTCGTGTTGTTTTATCAGCGCCTTAAAATTTATATGGTCGGTATTACCGAGGATGGTCTTTTTACGCGGGTCGTAATCCGCGTTGTAAATCAGCGCGGGGAAACCCGCCTGTTCCAGGCAGACAGCCACATAACAACAACCTGCGGGATAATGTACCAGCGAGGCGCCTTGCAGGCGGTAAAACGGGGGGTTGATAATAAGGATTTTCATAATTGATCCGGTCTATTTTTTAAAGAAACGCCGCATGATATCTTTTAAGCACAAGAGGACGCCTGTAAATATGCTTATTGCGCAGATAAAGTCCCTGGCCAGGATGACCATACAGCTTTTAATACCTGACAAGCCGCTCTTTCTTAAAAATGATAAAAAACCATAATTCGCGATTAAGATCGCCAGAAGAAAAAACCCGGCTGCCGCCGGAAAAAAAATGGAGCTGATCATAAAAGCCAGCATCAGCGCTGTTTCCCAATAAATTATTTTTCCCTGATGAGTTTCTTGCCCCGACATTCCCGGGCATTCATAGTAACTCCAGACTGTATCCCTGCCAAAATAATACTGCTGTTTTAAATAATCGCCGAGCGAAGATTTAAAGCGGTGGTAAACGCCGTTATTTTTATCCCAGAATATCGCATATTTTCTGCTGATCAGAAAAGAAAGCCGCAGGTCCTCGCATTTAAATTTTACCGGAAAGCCTCCGCATTCAAAAAATACATCCAGTGAGCAGGCAAAATTGTTGGAAACAATGGTATTAACGAATGCCGGCATATTCTTTCTCCGGTAATCCAACTCCAGATATGCGAACCGCTCCATAAAGGAATGCCCTAATGAACCGCAGTATCCCCCGCCCACGCATTTTACGTTATGCAGCCGCATGTCTTCGATTATATTCGCCAGCCAATCCGGCGGCAAAACCACATCCGCATCGGTAAAGGCCAGGATCTCCCCCTTTGCTTCTTTTGCCCCTAAATTCCTTGCGGCGCCTACACCTAAATTTCTGGTTGTTTTTATCACCCTGGCATATTTAACCGCGATGTCATAAGTCCTATCCATAGAACCATCATCTACAACGATCACTTCAAAATCTTTAATTGTCTGTTCTTTTAAAGACAGGAGGCATTCCAGGATATGCTTATCGGCATTATATGCTGGGATTATTACTGAGGCTTTTGGCATTTTCTTCAGGGAACCCGATAGCAGCGCTTAATATATACGTCGGTCGTCTTTTTACTTCATCAAAAATGCGGGAGATGTATTCACCCAACAGCCCCATAACCATTAACTGTATCCCGCCAAGAAAAGTTACCCAGACGACTATAGAAGTCCAGCCGGGAATTTGATTCGCTGTGTTCACTATCCTGTTGATTATAATGTAGAAGGAATAAATAAGGCTAAAAAGAGAGGTAAAGAACCCACAGACAAAAGCGGCTTTCAGGGGGATCCCGGAAAAAGAGATAATCCCATCCAGCCCTAATTTGATAAGCTTAAACAAGGTATATTTCGGCTTACCTGCGTATCTCCTGTCCCTCTCGTATTTGAGACCGGCCTGTTTAAAG
>CAIRWO010000037.1 GCA_903882345.1 Candidatus Omnitrophota bacterium
GTAATCCGTAAGTACGGCGACAAGCGGGATCTTCGAATTGTAGGTTTTTTTGAAATCGGCAACCATCCCGCAGGGGAACGCCTGCGTGCAGCAGACGACCCCGGGCTTAAACTTGTCAAAGAGGGTTTTAAATTTTGAGGAGTTAAAGTTATGGATCAATTCCTTGATCAGGGAAAGATTTTTTACGACTCCAGGATTGTCGTATAAATAATCCCAAATCTGGGGGGTCGCCTTTATAACGCCCAAATAAAGACGATTGATCACCTTTTCCGATATGGGGTTGGTATAGCTGAAGGCGTTGATGTTCAACACCTCAGTGTCGGCAGATAGGGTTTTTATAGCCTTTTCAATAGCTATGGTCGCACTGTGATGCCCGGATATCTCCGAGATGTACATTAAAATTATACGTTTACCGGCCATAATATTCCACTTTAGTTTATTCGCATAAGATATATCCTTTTGGGCGATTTGTCAATTGTCAATCGATATATTTTATTTCAATGTCTTTAAGATATTTTTGCACGATAATTTTCGGCAGGGTCGCCTTTACCTTTATGCCTTTTGCCAGATATTTTGCCTCTTCGACACGTCCTTCACGGTAAAATAAATCCATAAGCCCCATCCGGGAATGCGGGAGGAGCATTTCCACTGAATCCATCCGCTGGGCAAACCGGAGTTGGATCTTGTTTAATAATTCGTTAAGGTTATGTTTTAACTTTGCCGAAACGCAGACCGTTTCCGGGAAAACCCTGCTTAGTTCGGCAAGCCAGATCTTATCATCCAGAAGGTCGATTTTGTTTAAGGCGGTGATCCGCGGCTTATCGCTTACGCCCAGTTCTTTAAGCACCGCGGTCACTGCGGCCGCATGCTCGTATACGGCCGGATGGCTTACGTCCAGGACGTGGATCAATAGATCCGCCTCCACTACCTCCTCCAGCGTTGCCTTAAATGCCTCGATTAAATTATGCGGAAGATTCTGCAGAAAGCCAACCGTATCGGAAATTACGATCTTTTCTCCGTTTGCCAGATGCATCCCCTTTGAAGCAGGATCCAGCGTCGTAAATAAACTATCCTGCACATACTGGGAGGCATCGGTAAGCGCGTTGAGCAAAGTTGATTTTCCCGCGTTAGTATAACCTACCAGTGCCACGGCCGGTATACTGTTCTCCTGCCTCCTCTTCCTCAGCGTTTGCCTATGCAGCATTAAATGCTTAAGGTCGTCCTTTAACCTATCGATGCGTTTCCTTATTTTGCGGCGGTCAACTTCAAGTTTCTGCTCGCCCGGGCCCCGTGTGCCGATACCGCCGCCTAAACGCGATAGCATTATCCCTTTTCCGACCAAACGCGGCATTAAATACTCAAGCTGTGCCAGCTCAACCTGCATTTTGCCTTCGGGGCTTTTTGCCTGCCGGGCGAAGATATCCAGTATCAGTTCGGTGCGGTCGATGGTCTTGCAGCCGATAATTTCCTCAAGGTTACGCTGCTGCGTACCGGAAAGATCATGGCTGAATATAACCATATCGATATTTTCTGCCTGACATAAAAAGGCGATCTCTTCGCACTTACCGCTGCCGATGAAAAAGTTTGCAGTCGGCTTATCGCAAATACAGGTTATATTGTTTATAACCTCTGCTCCGGAAGCAGAAGCCAGCTCTTCCAGTTCGTAGGCAGTATCCTCAAGCGGCCAGTTGTTTTTCTCTGATTCGATCTTGATCGTTACCAGGAGTGCCTTTTCCATTGTCTAACTGATTTCCTTAAATATCCGGTTTGCTATAGCTGTTGGTTTTTCGCTGCCACCTATTTCAATCCACTCTATGCGTTTATCCTTACGGAACCAGGTAAGCTGCCGTTTCGCATACAGGCAGGTATTGCGAATCATCCGGCGCTTTGCCTCGCTTAAATCATAGGCGCCTTTAAAATAACCGTTGAGCTCCTTTATGCCTATTGCCGCGGCCGCGGTTTTACCCAGGCGCTGCCGGCTAAACAACCGTTTTACCTCGGCAATCAGTCCGCGCTTAAACATCCCATCCAGCCGTTCTGCGATCCTCTGATGCAGTTTATCCCGCTCAATATTTAAGCAAAAAATCCTTACGTCATATTTATCCGTAATCCCCTTCCTCTGTTTCTGCAGCAGGGAGATCGGTTTTCCCGTAATTTCGAAAACTTCCAAGGCTCTGACGATGCGCCGTGTATCATTGGGATGGATCTTTGCCGCTGCCGCAGGGTCGACCTTTAACAGCCTTTCATAAAGGAAGCTGCTGCCGGAATCCTCGGCTTGCCTATAAAGCCTTTGCCTTAAGAGAGGATCCTGCGCTTTTACCCTGAATATTCCGTCGAGTAATACGGACATATACAGGCCTGTCCCTCCCACAAACAACGGGGTTTTACCTTTCTTTATAATTTGCTCGATTTTTTTCAAGGCGCCGCGGCGGTAAGCGGCTGCATTATATTCCTTTGAAAATGGGACTATACCCAGCAAATGATGGGTGATTATTTTCCTCAAACGGGTGCCGGGCTGAGAAGAGACCACCTCCATCCCCTTATAAATCTGCATTGAATCACAAGAGATAATTTCGGCGTTTATTTTTCGGGCAAGCCTGACCGCAACCTCGCTCTTGCCTGCGGCAGTAGGCCCGGTGAGAAAAATTATTTTTTCCTTCATGAGATTAAGGGCAGACCTTTGTCGGATAACCTTCGCTGGAAAGCTGGGATTCCAGTTTAACCGCCTCCTGCCGCGTAGCCAGTTTTCCTGATCTTACCCGGTAAATCGCTGACCCCTGCGAGGCGCCTTCTTCTATGTATGCAGAGTAACCTTTGCGCTCCAGCTGGCGCGCAAGATTTTCGGCATTGGTTTTACTTAAAAAAGAACCGACCTGTACGGAATAAAAAAAATCGGGGGCCAAAGAACAAGTCTCTAACCCAGCTTCCATATTTAGAGGAAATTCCTGCTTGAGCTTGGCAAGGTAATCTTTTGCGCTATCGGTATTGCCGAGCTTTGCCTCACACTCGCTTAACCGGTAATACGCGCATGCCTTCAGGCGGGACGCCCCCTTATCCAGAGATAGGTCCAGGTAACCTTTTTTAGCCTTTTGGAAATCGCCCCGGAAAAAATAGCTGTCAGCGAGCCCCAGCCTTGCCTCCGGCGTATAACGGCTGTTCTTAAACTCATTTATGATTATTTCAAAGATATCCGAAGCGCGCAGATAGTTTCCATCCTTAAGATAGCTAAGCCCAAGGATATAATACAGTTCGTCGGCATCATAATTTTTATCCGTCTCTGCGAGGATCTTTTCGCCTTCGATTATGGCAGTCTTGTAATCGCCGCCGATAAAAACAGCCTTAAGGTGATCAAGGTCCATGGCATAAGCTTCGGCTAAAATTCCAAGCACCAGGCAACAAATTACAAATAATACCCAATGGCCAAATACCCTATTTTTAATCAGCATTTTTTATTTCTTGATATCTTCTTCTGCAACTCCAGTATCAGCGCGTGCCTTCTCTCTTTTTCTTTTTTGGGCACATCATCATCCAACTTTAGGGCGGCAGTGTTCGGACGCGGAGAATACTTAAAGATGTATGCCGCGTCAAAACCTATCTTCTTTATAATGTTATAGGTATCCCTAAAATCGTTTTCTGTCTCGCTGGGAAAACCCACGATTACGTCTGTCGTCAGCTTTGCGCCTTTTACGATTGTACGATAATTATCCGCCAATTCCAAATAATATTTTGCCGTATAACCGCGGTTCATTAACTTCAGGATCCTGTGAGAACCGGATTGCACCGGAAGATGCAGGTATTGTTTTAGTTTTTCCGAATCTGCCATTGCCTTGAACAAGGCCGAAGACGCGTCCTTGGGATGCGAGGTAATAAAACTAAATTCCTTTAAACCGTCAATTGAGCCTACCATGCTGATAAGCCTGATAAAATCAATGCTGCCATGCTGATAAGCGTTAACGTTCTGGCCCAATAAGGTAACTTTAGTGATGCCCTGATCAAGCGCCGCCTTTATCTCATTCAGGATGTCAGCGTGCTTACGGTGCCTTAAAGCGCCGCGCACATAAGGCACAACGCAATAAGAACAAAAATTAGAACAGCCTTCGGAAATTACCACATAGGCATGCTCTTTGTCTGCGTAAAAGCCCGTATGATAGATCTCCTCTGGCCTCTTCTCGCCATCAGTTTCCCAGATCTTACGCAGAAAAAATGGGCTTTCCCCTTTTTTTAAGGACTGCTCTTTCCCCCCTCGGGTAAACGATTTTATGATCTCCGGGATCTTATGAATATCTGCCGGGCCGACCACAAAGTCTACCTGCGCTGCCCGCGCAAAGACAGCCTGCTTATAATTCTGCGCCATGCAACCTATTACTCCGATAATCTTGCTATCTTTAAACCGGCCTATTTCGCTCCAGACCTTATCTTCCGCATGCTGGCGCACAGAACAGGTATTGAAAATAATAACGTCCGCCTTCTGGCGGCTGTACGTCAGCTTATAGCCGGCTTTCTGCAACAGGCCGGCTACTACCTCAGAATCCCGCACGTTCATTTGACATCCGAAGGTGCGCAAAAGCACACGTAACTTCTTCGGGCTTTTGCCTCCGGAATCGCCTGTATTGTCGTCTTTTCGCTCGTTTTCAACCATTTCA
>CAIRWO010000038.1 GCA_903882345.1 Candidatus Omnitrophota bacterium
ACTGTCTTCAAGGTGCTTAAGAAATCCGGGAAAGACTTTCTTACGCAGTCAATATCATCTATCCTGGTAGAGCCTGCGCCAGCAAGCCCCGCGATAGCCATACTCATTGCTGTGCGGTGATCGCCAAAGCTCTCAAGCGAAGCCCCTTTTAAGCCTTTTCTGCCGCTAATAATAATATTTTCCGAGCCGGCACACACCTGGAGCCGGATGTCTGCGCCCATTTTTTTCAGGTTTCCTACCATTGAGCTTATGCGGTCGGTTTCTTTTACGCGCAGTTCTTTCACCCCTTCAAAGATGGTTTTACCTTTCGCGAAACAGGCTGCCACCATTAAAACCGGCAGTTCATCAATAAGATCGGGGACTTCTTCTCTTTTTACCCGCGTCCCTTTTAACTGACTATACTCTACAAGGATATCTCCTGCAGGTTCCGCACCTGACACCTGACACCTGACACCTGACACCTGGATTTTTCCGCCCATTCTTTTTAACACCCTGATTATTCCCGCGCGGGAGGGATTAACTCCCACGTTTTTAAGCAAAATACGGGAGTTTTGGCAAACCAGGCCCAAAACAATAAAAAAGGCTGCCGAAGAAATATCGCCGGGGATGAGGATCTTACCGGGTGAAACAAGCGCATTGTCTGCGTTTATAAAAACCGCATTACCCTTGACTTTCACGCCTGCCTTGAATAATCTCAGCATGCGTTCCGTGTGGTCGCGGCTCTTCACCGGCTCGATCACGCAAGTCTTTCCTTCTGCATAAAGCCCGGCGAGCAATATCGCCGACTTTACCTGCGCTGAAGCAACCGGCATTTTATATACAATCGGTTTTAATTCCCCTCCCCTGATTGTAATCGGCGGGTATTCCTCTATTTTTGCTTTTTGCACTTTGCTTTTTGCTTTAATTTCCGCGCCCATCATCCGCAGGGGTGCCGTAACCCGCAGCATCGGCCTGCGGGAAAGAGATCCACCGGCTTTAAGCACAACCCGGAAATCCTGTCCTGCTAATACGCCCAGCAGCAAGCGTAAAGTTGTCCCGGAATTACCGACAAAAATGGGCCCCTGCGGTTTATTTAAACCATAGAGGCCCATACCAAAAACTTCAACTCTATTATTGCGCCTTTTAATTTTAACGCCTAATTTTTTGAAAGCCTGAATTGTAGATAAACAATCTTCGCTGGCGGGAAAATTTTTGATTATTGTTTCGGAGGTGCTGATCGCGGAGAGAATTATTGCCCGGTGGGCTATGGATTTATCGCCCGGAAATTCAATTTGCCCCCTGACGCAAAGGGCGGGCTTTACTAAAAGAGCCTTCATTTAGTTGTGCTGACAACCTTATCGCCTTCGCTGACCTTATTCCTCATGTCTTCCGAAGAAAATCCGGCAGCAGCCATGGAATCGTGAACTTTTTCTACTTTTACATCCCCCAGATATTTATTATTATGGTAAACAGCAAACGTATTACCGACGTTTACGCCGTCCTTGTTTCCCAAATTGATCACCGCAAAATTATAATCTTTGTTCACTACCAAAATCTTGCCTTCCATGCCGCCGGAAGTTTGAGGCTCTTGCATTTGCTTCTTTGCCGCAGCCTTCTCGGATTTCTTGGCGGGCTCAGCTTTTTTAACGGGCTCTGCTTTTACCGGGGTAATCGTAGTCTCCGGCGCCACAACGATCGTGCCCAATTCAACGCCCTGAGATTTTTCTTCCAGTTCCTTTATCTTTACTTCCAGTTCCGCCTTTTTACCTTCCAGCGCGCTCAACTCTGCCTGCATCCTTTTGGCTTCTTCCTGCGCGCGCGTAAATTTATTTTCCAAATCGGAACGCAGCGATTGCTGCTGCTGTAAATCCATCTTCAAGCGGTCTACCTGGTTTAAGGCATCTTCTTTTCGGGATTTCTCTTGCTGCAGATCCTTACCCAGCGACATAATCTGTGTAAGGTTATCTTTAAGCTTAGTCTCAAGCCCTTGAATGGTTTTCTTGGCCTCATCCATTTTAGATTCGAGTATCTTCTGTGCTTCCTTTGTATTAGTCAGCTCTTCCTGAAGCGCAGCGCTCTTTACAGTTTCTTTCTGCAAATTAACATACGTCACGCCTGCCAGGGCTAAAGCAATTACAAGCATTAAAAATAGGATGATTAATACGATAGGAGCCTTTGCCTTCTCTGACATTCCTGCCTCCTTATGTTTTAAGAAAGGATGATTTCAATAACGCAACTCGTTTCGCTTTAAGTTGTTAGTATAACACCAGCCCCTTAAAAATCAAGATTTATTTTGTTGTATTTTTTGTTTTACCTTTAAAAATCGCCAGGAATTCGGGGGGGACGGGGCAGGAAAATTCTACGTATTTTTCCGTGCGCGGGTGGATAAAGCCTATCAAGCGGGCATGCAGGGCAAGGCGCTTAAAAACCGTATGCCTGCCGTATTTTACGTCGCCGATAACAGGGTGCCCGATGAACGCCAGGTGGACCCTCAGCTGATGGGTCCTGCCGGTAAACGGCTCCAGCTCAAGCAGCGAAAAATCTTCCGTGCGGTTTAACGTGCGGTAAACCGTCTTGGCGTATTTAGTGTTCTTGCTGAAACCTACGGCCATATTTTTCCTTTTGTAAGGGTGCCTGCCGATAGGTATTTCAATTACATTTTCGTCGAATTCAACTTTTCCGAAAACAACGGCAATATACTTGCGTTTAATGGTATGTTTGGCAAACTGCTGGGTGAGATTTAAGTGCGCGGCATTATTCTTGGCGATGACCAAGAGGCCGGAGGTATCTTTATCCAGGCGATGGACTATGCCCGGCCTTTCCGGGTTAATGTCGGAAAGTTTTTTCAGATGATGCAATAGCGCGTTTACCAACGTATGTTCATAGTTACCGGGCGCGGGATGCGTCACCAGCCCTGCCTGTTTGTTTATCACCGCGATATCGTCGTCTTCATAAACAATTTCCAGCGGGATGTCTTCCGGGCCGGCTGAGCGTGCCTTCTTTTCTTCGTAAGATACTTTGATTTCCTCGCCCGATTTTGTTTTATAATGCGGTTTTACGACGGGCTGTTTGTTGACGCGGACAGCGCCGCGCTCGATCAACCCCTGGATGGAAGTGCGGGAAATGCCTAAATTGCCCTGTTTAAAAAAATTGAATAAAACGACGTCCAGTCGGACATTGGCATCTTGCGGAGATACTATCAGCGTGTATTCCTGCATTTTATAAGATTAGTTGGAGATTAATGCCGGGATATTTTAATTAAAATTAACTTCGTTACAGATATAACGAACAGAAAAATGCTCAAAACCTGAAAAAGCGTCAACCCGTAGAAAATTGCCTCATTATCCGCTCTCCAGAATTCGATGGTAAATCTTTTTATGGAATACAACAGAAGATAAGTGAAAAATACCTGGCCCTGCGGCCGGGGCTTATTTTGCATGAATCTCAAGACCAGGTAAATAGCCAGCAGCCCCAGAGAAGAATAAAGCTGCGTGGGTATAAGCACGGCTTTGTGGACCTCGAAATAAATGCCGGCGGTTTCCGATTCTTTGCCGAAACAACAGCCGTTAAGTAAACAGCCGATCCTGCCGATTGCCTGCGCTAAGGCAACATAAGGTATGATAAAATCCAGCGTCCGGTAAACAGGCAGCTTTTTCTTTTTCAGGTAAACTATCCCGCTGATGCTGCCCAGCATCAAACCGCCGAACCAGGACAGGCCGCCGTGCTGGAGCATGATTATTTCCAAGGGGTTTTTAAAATAATAACCCAGGTTTTGCAGTACGTAAAAAACGCGCGCGCCGACTACACCGGAAACAAACGCGGTAAAGCAGAAATTAAAAATCGCCTCGGCGTCCCTATTCTGTTGTTTTGCCCGGGCCGTCAGCAGTAATGCGCTGGTAATAAAAGCCAGGACAAGCATCGATCCGTAAGAATAAATAGTAAAAAGCCCGATAGTGCAAATTGTCGGATGCATATTATGCGGTCTTCCTCTTGTCAGTTTTTAATATCGACCATCCCAATAATACCGCTCCGATAGTGATCGCGCTGTCGGCAACGTTGAATACCGGCCAAATGCGGAAATCCAAAAAATCAATCACGCATCCGAACCTCAGCCGGTCAATAAGGTTTCCCAGCGCTCCGGCAAGGATCAGGGACAAAGACAGGCTGTAAATATCAAACCGCTTGCCGCGCTGCTCCTTCAAGTTCAGAAAAATAAGGATTATCGCCGCGATAGAAGTAAGTATAAACAAATAAATCTGGTTTTTCAGCATCCGGAAGGCTGCGCCCCGGTTACGCACAAGCGTTATGTGGAATATGCCGCTGATTACCGGTACTGACTGATGCAGGAATAAATTTTTGGCGATCAGGAATTTGCTAAGTTGGTCTAAAGACAGGACGGATAGGACGATGATAAAGATCATCGAGAGATTATTTTTTTTCTTTTTTTTCCTGGCACTTAACGCAATAACGCGCCCAGGGAACGGCCTTTAAGCGGGATTTGACAATCACAACCTTGCATTCTTCGCAGATACCGAACGTCCCTTCTTCGATCCTTTTGATGGCGTCGTCCAGGCCATAGAGCATTTCCCTGCCGTTGGAGGCCAGCCCTAAGGAAAATTCCCGGTCATAGGTATCGGTAGCTACATCCGCCATATGGTAGGTATACCCGGAAATATCTCCCGAGGCGTCTTTCTGCGATTTCTTCAGCGTGTCTTCGGAAATATGCTGAATATCTTCGAGGACCTCCTCTTTTCTCTTTAAGATCAATTTCCTGTAATCGGTTAACTCTTTTTTAGTCAGTTTCTTTTTCAATTTACTTTCCTCCTACGGCCTCACGGCAGCGGTCACAGATTAAAGGATGGTCTTTATCGGTCCCTACTGAATGCGCATAATTCCAGCAGCGCTGGCATTTAACGCCGTCAGCCTTGCTTACCTCTATAGCAATATCGGGGCAAGCGGCCTGTTTTTCGATCTCGACCTGCGAGACCTTAAAAATTTCCGGCAGGTCCGCTCTTAAACCGATTAAATAATTATACCGGTTTTCGTTATTTGTCAAGAGTTTTATTTTCGCGTCAAAGGAACTGCCAATCTCGCCCTTAGAGCGCAATTCTTCCAGCGCCTTCGCCACTTCAGGGACCATGTCTATAACGGGCTGGAATTCCTTGGCTATATCTTCATTGCTAAACACAACGTTGGGCTTCGGAAAATCCGCAAGATGTATACTGGAAATGCCTCTATTCCCGGATTCCTTCGGCATGGCCTGCCAGATCTCTTCCGCGGTAAAAACCAAGATCGGCGCCATTAATCTGGCAATAACCGACAAGGCTTCATAGATCACGGTCTGCGCGGCCCGGCGCTCAACTGAACCCTTACTATAAGTATATAACCTGCCCTTTACCATATCAAGGTAATACATCGAAAGGTCGGAGTTGCAAAAATCATAGATCGCTTTGTATGCCCGGTGAAATTCAAAAAGAGGGTTTTGCTCCGTGCCATAGGCATTCTCAACACAGCTTCTTACCCACTCCATCCTGTTTAGGAGCCAGCGGTCTATCTTACGTAATTTTTCATAAGCTACCTTATCGCCATCGGGATCGAAATCATAAAGGTTGCTTAAGGCAAAACGCGCCGTATTCCTGATCTTACGGTATGCCTCGGAAAGGCGGGTCAATATTTCTTTTGAGATGCGGATGTCCTCATTATAATCGCTTGAGGCAACCCAAAGCCTCAAGATATCCGCTCCATAATCTTTGATGATCTCATGCGGCGAGATCACATTGCCCAGGGACTTGGACATTTTTCTGCCTTCGCCGTCGACGACAAATCCGTGGGTAAGCACACTCCTAAAAGGGGGTTTAGCGTCAATCGCCATTGCCGGGATGAGCGATGACTGGAACCAACCCCGATGCTGGTCAGAGCCTTCCAGATA
>CAIRWO010000039.1 GCA_903882345.1 Candidatus Omnitrophota bacterium
CTTTTAAGGTAACCATTGCCTTCTTAAAATCCGGGGTTTTACCTATCTGGTACCTTACGCGCTTCATCTTACCCTGAGAGATCAAGGTGTTGACGTTCTTCACCTTCACCTTATACGCTTCTTCCACGGCGCGCTTGATCTGGATCTTATTGGCTGATTTGGCAACCAGAAAAAGATATTTGCTCTGCGGCTCATAGAACGTGGATTTTTCCGTCCTTATCAGTGATTTGATTATGTCAAGCGAGTAAATCATTGTTTCAGCCTTTTGGTCAGCTCAGCTAACCCGTCCCTGGTAATCACGAGCTTGCGGCAATGCAAAACCTCATATACGTTAGCCTGCCGGGAAAGGCCGGTATTAAGAAAATCGATATTGCGCACAGAACGCTTCAAATTCTCGTCTATTTTATCCAATATAAGAAGAACATTATTAGCTTTTATTTTCTTCAGATCAATTTTTAAATTGGAAAAGATCTTTACCACTTCTTTTGTTTTGGGCTTTTCAACTTTCAGGTTTTCCAGGATCAAGAGGTTATTCTCTTTTAATTTAGAGTTGAGCCCGGATTTTAGCGCCAGGTTCTTTATTTTAGCCGGCAGCACATAGGAAAAATTACGCGGGTGCGGGCCAAAGACAACGCCTCCGTGGCGCCAGAGAGGAGAACGGGTAGAACCAACCCTTGCCCGGCCAGTGCCTTTTTGTTTCCACGGCTTTTTCCCGCCGCCGGATACCTCGCCCCTGGTCTTGGTGGCTGCCAACCCTTTTCTCTGGTTGGCCCGGAAAGCGGTTACCGCCTGATAGATCGCGGCAAGATTGATATTGCCGTCAAAAACAGAACTATCCAGTTTAACGGTATCTATTTCTTTGCCTTCTGTATTGTATACTGGTAGGGTGATCGGCTCCATTTTATTTTACTACCTTTGCCTTTTTCTTTTTTGCCTTTTTTATAATCAAATAATTGTTCTTACATCCCGGCACCGCGCCTTTAACCAGCAGCAGATTATTCTCGACGTCTACCTTTACGACCTTAAGGTTCTGCACGGTTGCGGTTTCTGCGCCCATATGACCCGGCATATGATGGCCTTTCCAGACTCTTCCAGGTGTGGTAGTAGAGCCGATGGAACCTACCCGGCGATGCGACGTTGAGCCGTGTGTTTGCGGGCCGCCTTGCCAATGCCAGCGCTTCATCCCTCCCTGAAAACCTTTACCGATAGAAGTGCCGGTGACATCCACAAAATCGCCTGTTTTAAACAGATCGACTTTAATTTCCTGGCCCACCTTATACTCACCCTGCGCTTCTTTCAGGACTTCCCTGATCAGCTTCATGGGAGAAAGGTTCAGCTTTTTAAAATAACCCAGGACGGGTTTTTTCAGGCGTTTTTCGTTTGCCTTTTCAAAACCCAGCTGGACGGATCTTTCCTTTACCGCCAGGATAGGACAGGGGCCGGCTTCGATCGCCGTGACATTAACCATTGTGCCGTCATCGGTATATATTTGCGTCATACCGATTTTTTTGCCCAATAATCCAACCATTACTTTATCTCCACATCCACGCCTGCGGGAAGATTCAACTTACGCAGCGAATCTATCGTCTTGGACGTAGGGTCAAAAATATCGATCAACCGCTTGTGGGTAGCCAGCTGGAACTGTTCACGTGATTTCTTGTCGATGACCGGCGAGCGTAAAACCGTGTAAATCTCACTTTTTGTAGGCAGCGGCACCGGGCCTGAAATGCGGGCTCCGGTACGCCTTACGGTTTCTACGATCTCTCCTACTGCCTGATCGAGTAGGCGGTGATCATAAGCCTTTAACTTTATACGAATTTTTTGCGCGCTCATTTTTTTATGCGATGATCTCCGTTACTACACCCGCGCCTACGGTATGGCCGCCTTCACGGATGGCAAAACGCGATTCTTTCTCCATAGCGATCGGCGTGATCAGTTCCACTTCCAGGTTGACGTTGTCTCCGGGCATAACCATTTCCGCGCCCTGCGGCAGCGTGACAGAACCGGTAACGTCGGTGGTACGGAAATAAAACTGAGGCCTGTACCCCTTGAAGAACGGAGTATGCCTTCCGCCTTCTTCCTTGGTCAGGATATAAACCTGGGCCTTGAATTTGGTATGCGGGGTGATCGACTTTGGTGCGGCAATAACCATACCGCGCTCAATATCATTTTTGTCCACGCCTCTTAAGAGCAGCCCGACGTTATCGCCTGCCTGGCCTTCTTCCAGAAGCTTACGGAACATTTCTATGCCGGTGACAACGGATTTCTTTACTTCCGGCCTTAGGCCGATGATTTCTACTTCCTCATTTATCTTAACCTTACCGCGTTCGATCCTTCCGGTGCCTACGGTCCCTCTACCTTCAATCGTGAAAACATCCTCAACTGCCATAAGTAACGGCTTATCAAGCTCTCTCACCGGTAAAGGTATGAACTCGTCGCATGCCTTCATTAATTCCAGTATTGAAGCGGCATCAGGGCTGTTTGCGTCAGTTGCCTGCATCGCCTTTAAGGAACTGCCCTTAATTATCGGGGTTTTATCTCCCGGATAACCGTATTTTGTCAGAAGATCCCTTACTTCCATTTCTACCAGATCGATCAACTCTTTGTCTTGAACGATATCTACCTTGTTAAGATATACCACCATTGACGGAACGTTAACCTGACGGGCAAGCAGTATATGCTCTCTTGTCTGAGGCATCGGGCCGTCAACAGCAGAAACTACCAGTATTGCGCCGTCCATTTGGGCTGCGCCGGTGATCATATTCTTGATGTAATCCGCGTGGCCCGGGCAGTCTATATGCGCATAATGACGGTTGTCTGTTTCGTATTCAACGTGGGCAACGGAAATCGTAACGACCTTTGTCTCGTCTCTTACTGTTCCACCCTTGGCAATATCAGCATACTGCCTTTCCGTCGCTTTACCCAATTTTGCCAAAACGTGGGTGATCGCTGCGGTAAGGGTTGTCTTACCGTGGTCAATATGACCGATGGTGCCGATGTTAACGTGTGGTTTTGATCTTACAAACTTTTCTTTAGCCATTATTCACCTCCCAGTTTAATAACCCTTTCTTGCTCCTGTAGCGGCGAAGCCTGTAATAATCTTTTCTGCTATATGTGAAGGCACCTCGGCGTAAAATGAGGGCTCCATTGTATAGGATGCGCGGCCCTGAGTTAGAGAACGCGAGATCGTAGCGTAATTAAAGGTTTCTGCCAAAGGAATGTGAGCCTTTATTATATTCACATTTAATTTATTTGCAAGAGAAATTATTTTCGCGCGCCGCGAACTTAAATCGCCGATGACCGCGCCCATATATGTCTCAGGGACAATAACTTCCATATCCATGATCGGCTCAAGGAGCACGGAGTGCGCCTTCCTCATTCCGTCCGTAAGCGCGATACCAGCAGCCATTTTAAATGCCAGTTCCGAAGAGTCTACTTCATGAAATGAGCCGTCTACAAGGATCACCTTTATATCGGTAACCGGATAACCCGCGAGCACCCCGCTTTTTGCGGTATCAAAAATACCCTGTTTTACCGACGGGATAAACTCCTGCGGGATCGAACCGCCCTTAATTTTATTTTCAAAGGTTACGCCCATGCCGGGGGTTTCCTGAGGCTCTATTTCGATGACGACATGGCCGTACTGGCCGCGGCCGCCTGACTGCTGGATAAATTTACCGGTAGAGCTGACTTTCTTTTTGATCGTTTCGCGGTAAGCAACCTGCGGAACACCGACCTGCACGTCTACATTGAATTCCCTCAAGAGCCTGTCGACAATAATTTCCAGATGCAGCTGGCCCATGCCGGACATTACCGACTGGCCGGTTTCCTGATTATAAGTAATACGGAACGACGGATCTTCATCCGCCAGTTTATGCAGCGACATGCCTAATCTTTCCTGATCGTTCTTTGTCTTGGGTTCGATCGCCTGTTGGATTACCGGCTCGGGGAAACGCATCGCCTCAACCAGTATAGCATTGTCCTCCTGGCAAAGCGTATCGCCGGTCTTGGTTTCTTTTAAACCGACTATCGCGCCGATATCTCCGGTAGAAAGGCTCTCTACGATCTCCTGCCGGTTGGCATGCATTTTAACCAATTTTGTTACGCGTTCCTTGGCCCTTTTCGTCGAGTTATAAATATACGTACCGGACTTTACTACTCCGGAGTAAACCCTGACATAATTGAGCTTGCCCACGTAAGGATCGGTAGCGATCTTAAAACACAGGCCGCAAAACGGCGCGTCATCCGACGGGTCTATCTCTTCGAATTCACCCGTTTCAGGATCCGTGCCTTTTACCGGCGGCAGGTCTATCGGAGAAGGAAGATAATCGCATACCGCATCCAGAAGCATCTGGATACCTTTATTTTTAAAAGACGCGCCACAAAGCACAGGGACGAATTTATTCGTCACTACGCTCCTGCGGATCGCTTCTTTAAGCTCGGCTGTGGGAATTTCTTTATTCGCCAAAAAATACTCGAGAATTTTATCGTCTGCCTCCGCGACTTTCTCCACCAACTCCGCGTGATATTTTTCTACCTCGGCGGATAACTCCGCGGGCACGGCGATCGTCTCGGGGTCCTTACCCAGATCGCCTTCTTTATAGACAATACATTTTTTCTCGACCAAGTCAATAATACCCTTAAAATTTTCTTCTTTGCCGTAAGGCAACTGGATTGCCGCGGCATTCGCCCCCAGCCTCTCACGGATCTGCTTGACTGCCTCAAAAAAGTCGCTTCCGGTGCGGTCCATCTTATTTACAAAACAGATCCTCGGCACGCCATAGCGGTCAGCCTGCCGCCAGACAGTCTCTGACTGCGGCTCGACCCCGCCCACGCCGCAGAAAACAACTACTGCGCCGTCAAGCACCTTTAAAGAACGTTCGACTTCGATCGTAAAATCCACGTGCCCGGGGGTATCAATGATATTGATGTTACAATCCTTCCAATGGCAGGCGGTCGCGGCTGCCGTAATCGTAATACCACGCTCCTGCTCCTGGACCATCCAGTCCATTACCGCCGTGCCGTCATGGACCTCGCCGATCTTATAGGTCTTACCGGTATAGAAAAGGACACGCTCGGTAGTCGTGGTTTTGCCCGCGTCTATATGAGCGATGATCCCGATATTCCTTAATTTAGTTAAATCAGTCTTACGCATTATTTACCACCTGAAATGAGCAAATGCCTTGTTGGCTTCCGCCATTTTATGAGTATCGTCGCGCTTCTTTATTGCCGATCCCTCTCCGCGGAAAGCCGCCATGATCTCTTCGGCAAGTTTCTGTTCCATGGATTTGCCTTTTTTTACCTTTGCAAAATCCCTGATCCAGCGCAGGGCGATCGAGGTGCCGCGTTCCTGCCTGACTTCGATCGGAACTTGATAAGTCGCGCCTCCCACGCGCCGGGGCTTCACTTCCAGGCGCGGCCGGACATTATCTATCGCCTTATGAAATACCTTTAAGACATCCGGATCGTTGAGCTGTTTCTTGATGATCTCAAACGCGCCGTAAACGATATTTTCCGCAAGGGACTTCTTACCCTTGAGCATAACCATATTTACAAACTTACCCACGATCTTACTGTTGAATTTCGGGTCCGCTGAAACTTCTTTTTCCTGCGCTTTTCTTCTTCTCATGCTTACTTGCCCTCTTTCGGCCTCTTTGCGCCGTATTTTGAACGCGATTTCTTACGCTGGTTTACGCCCGCAGCATCCAGCGTACCCCTTACCGTGTGATACCTTACGCCCGGCAGATCTTTTACGCGGCCGCCCCTTACCAAAACAATCGAGTGTTCCTGTAAATTATGTCCCTCCCCGGGTATATATGATGTGACTTCTATGCCGGTGGTAAGCCTTACCCTGGCAATTTTGCGAAGCGCGGAGTTGGGCTTCTTGGGTGTCATTGTACGCACCTGTAAACAAACACCCCTTCTCTGGGGGCACCCTTTTAACGCGGGTGATTTGGTTTTCTTTACCTTAGAAACCCTACCCATTCTTATCAATTGTGCGATTGTCGGCATAGGTCTATTCCTTTACCTTTTCTTTTTTTGCCTTTTTTTCTTCCTTTTTTTCTTCTTTGGCCTTCTCTTCCTGTTTTAGTTTTAACTCTTCGGACTTGACATCCGCGAGCTTCTCAATTTCAATCGAACGGTGCGTGCGGAATCCTGTGCCGGCGGGTATTAAATGCCCGACAATTACATTCTCTTTCAAACCAAACAACTCGTCGGTCTTGCCGGAAGCGGCTGCCTCGCTCAAGACGCGGGTCGTCTCCTGGAAACTTGCCGCGGAAATAAAACTTTCCGTCGTCAGTGATGCCTTGGTAATACCCAGCAGTAAGGGAGTCGCTAAGGCCGGTTTTCCGTCTTTCTTAGCCACGCGGGCATTTTCCTTCTGGAAATTCCATTTATCCACCTGTTCTCCGACCAAGAAATCAGTATCACCCGGGTCTTCGATGCGGACTTTTTTCAGCATCTGCCGGATGATCACCTCAATGTGTTTATCGTTTATGCGCACACCCTGCAGCCGGTAGACTTCCTGCACTTCATTAACGAGGTATTCCTGAAGCACCTTGTCTCCGCAGACTCTCAATATATCCTGTAAAACTACCGGGCCGTCGGTCAACTGCTGACCAGCAATAACTTTATCCCCCTTATAAACATTGGGATGTTTACCATGAGGAATAACGTATTCCCTTTGCATACCGGTAAGCGACTTTACAACGATCACTCTTTGGCCCTTCTTGGCTTCGCCGAATTCCACAAAACCGTCAATTTCACTGATGATCGCCGGCTCTTTTGGCCGCCTTGCTTCGAATAATTCGGCCACGCGCGGAAGGCCTCCGGTAATGTCTCTTGTTTTGGCTACCAAACGTGGAATCTTAGCCACAAGGTCGCCGGCATCTACTTTCTGTCCGTCTTTGACCAATATGTGCGCGCCGATGGGGATCGGATAAATTCCCGTAACCTCTTCTTTTTCGTCGGTGATAACGATCTGCGGGTGAAATTCCTGTTTATGCTCAACAACCACGCGCTCGGTTAACTTAGTAACCGGGTTCAGTTCTTCCCGGACGCTCACGCCTTCTTTAAGGTCTTCGAATTTTACCCTACCACCGACTTCCGCGAGTATCGGTAAGGTATAAGGATCCCAGCGGACAAAGGCTATACCCTTAGCCACTTCTTCTCCGTCGGCAATACTGATGAACGTACCCTGGGGCAGGGGATAGCGCTCCAATTCCCTTCCCTGCTTGTCATTAATGCTTATTGAACCGTTCCTGTTTAAAACGATAAACTCCTTATTTTTGGGAGTAATCCTCAAGCTATGGTATTTTACGTTACCTTTATTTTTAGATTTGAAGAATGACTGCTCGACGATCCTTGAGGCGGTACCGCCGATATGGAACGTCCTCATGGTCAGCTGCGTGCCGGGTTCACCGATGCTCTGGGCGGCGATTACGCCCACTGCCTCGCCCAGTTCGACGATCCTGCCGGAAGCAAGGTTCCTGCCGTAACATTTTCCGCAGACACCCCTGCCGGATTCACAGGTAAGCACACTGCGGATACGGATCTTTTCTATTCCCAATTTTTCGATCAATTCCGCTTTCTCATCTGTGATCTCCGAGCCCTGCTCAACGATGACTTCATCGGTAATGATATCGACGATGTTATCCAACACGACCCTTCCAACAATGCGGTCTTTAAGGCTGACCACTACTTCATCGCCCTCGATGATCGGGGAAACCGTGATGCCGTTGAGCGTTCCGCAATCCTCTTCATTAATGATCATTTCCTGCGCGACGTCTACAAGGCGGCGCGTTAAGTAACCCGCGTCTGCGGTCTTCAGGGCGGTATCGGCAAGTCCTTTACGGGCGCCGTGCGTGGAAATAAAATATTCAAGCACGGTCAGGCCTTCACGGAAATTCGCGGTAATCGGGTTCTCAATGATTTCACCCGACGGCTTGGCCATCAGTCCGCGCATGCCGGCCAGCTGCCTGACCTGCAGCCGCGATCCCCTTGCCCCGGAGTCGGCCATCATAAATATCGGGTTAAACTGTTCCATGCCTTTAAACAGCAGATCGGAAATCCTATCAGTGGCATGGGTCCAGATAGCAATAACTTTATTTGAGCGTTCACTGTCGGTAATAATACCTCTGCGGTACTGCTCTTCAACCTTGACGACTTCCTCTTTTGCCTCTTTAAGCACTTCCGGTTTTTCTACGGGGATTTTTAAATCGTCTATAGAGATAGAAATGCCGCCGAGCGTAGCGAACTTAAAACCCAGCCGCTTTACATCGTCAAGCAGCTGGATCGTCCGCTGGTGGCCAAAACGCTTGTAGCATTCCGTAACCACGAGACCGACGTTTTTCTTGTTTAATTCTGTATTTACATAACCAAAGCCTACGGGAAGTTCCTGGTTAAAGATTGCCCTGCCGGTTGTGGTTGCAATGATCTGTTTTCCTTCAATGAGATTTTTTTCCTCTAACTCAAACACTGAATTGACTCTTAGCTTAATCCGCGCGTGGAGGGCAACTGCCTTATCTTCATAGGCAATAACTACTTCATCCGCCGAGCTGAAAATCTTATTTTCTCCCAATGCCCCAGATTTCTCTTTGGAAAGATAGGCCGTTCCTAAAATAATATCCTGCGTGGGGGTAAGAATCGGCCTGCCGTCAGCAGGAGAAAAAACGTTATTTATGGAAAGCATTAATATCTTTGTCTCTATCTGCGACTCAAGAGACAACGGCACATGCACTGCCATTTGGTCGCCGTCAAAGTC
>CAIRWO010000040.1 GCA_903882345.1 Candidatus Omnitrophota bacterium
AGCAGTTGGGATTGGCAATTATCCCCTTATGTTTCTTTACGTCTTTGGCGTTTACCTCCGGCACAACCAGCGGCACTTTGGGATCCATACGGAAATCCGCGCCGTTATCGATCACCACCGCACCCCGTTTGACCGCTTCGGCAGCATAAGTTACTGCAGCACCCTTTTCACCTTCGGTACCGGCAAATAAGGCGATATCGACTCCTTTAAAACTATCTGGCGATATCGGCTGGACAGAATAGACTTCTCCGTCGACGTTAATCTCTCTGGCAGAACGGGCGAATACTTTTAATTCCCCCACCGGGAATTTCCGCTGCTTTAAAACCCTGAGCATCTCAATGCCGACAACTCCCGCGCCGACAACGCAAACATTATATTTAGATTTTTTCATACTTGGCTCCTGACTACCTTAAATTTTTTACCACTAAGTTACCGACTTCGCTTGTCGAATAACCCATCTTTCCCGCGGCAAGCGACTTCATGTCCTTCTGCACGATCTTTATAACCGCCTTCTCGATCGCGGCTGCCGCTTGTTTCTCACCCAAATTCTCAAGCAGCATACCCGCAGCGCAGATCGCCGCTAAAGGATTGATCACATTTTTTCCCGTATATTTGGGAGCAGAGCCGCCGATCGGCTCAAACATCGAAACCCCTTCGGGGTTAATGTTGCCGCCGGCTGCAATACCCATCCCGCCCTGGATCATCGCGCCTAAGTCGGTAATGATGTCGCCGAACATATTATCAGTAACGATCACGTCAAACCACTCGGGGTTCTTTACAAACCACATTGTCGTGGCATCGACATGGGCGTAATCCGTGGAAACATCCGGATATTCTTTGGCAACCTCGTTAAACGTCCTTTGCCAAAGATCCCAGGCATAAGTCAAAACATTGGTCTTGCCGCAGAGCGTCAATTTTTTCCTTCGATTGCGCTTCCGGCAGTACTCAAAGGCATAACGGATACAGCGCTCCACGCCTTTACGCGTATTATAGGAAAGTTGTATCGCGACCTCATCCTTTGTGCCCTTATCCTTAAATTCTCCCATCCCTTTATAAAGGCCCTCGGAATTCTCCCTGACAACTACAAAATCAATGTCTTCAGCCTTTTTGTCTTTCAAAGGGCAGAAAGCAGCATTATACAGCTTGATCGGCCGCAGGTTTATGTATTGATCCAGAGAAAACCTTAATTTAAGCAGTATGCCGGTTTCCAGGATACCAGGTTTTACGTCCGGATGGCCGATGGCGCCAAGAAAAATAGCATTATATTTTTTCAGTTCGTTTATATCCGTATCGTCGAGCGTCTTTCCCGTCTTTAAGTAGCGCTCTCCGCCAAAATCAAATACCTTTGTTTCATAAGCAAATTTATGGATCTTGCTTACCGCTTCCAGCACCTTCAGGCCTTCATTTATGACTTCCGTGCCTGTGCCGTCTCCGGGAATAACCGCTATCTTATACTTTGCCTGATTTTTTTCCTTTGACATAGTTTATTAACCCGCCTTCCTGGACAATATTCTGCAAAAACTCAGGAAAAACCTGAGTATGATATGTTTTGTCCTTGCTGATATTTTTGATTAACCCCGCCGATAGATCTATCTCCAGTAAATCGCCGTCTGAAATCTCATCCGTATCTGCCAGCTCTAAGAACGGCAGGCCGATGTTTATCGCGTTACGGAAAAATATCCCCGCAAAATTTTTGGCAACGACCGCCGCAATACCACAGCCCTTAATCGCAAGCGGCGCGTGTTCACGGGAAGAGCCACAGCCGAAATTCTTTCCCGCGACAATAATATCGCCGCGGCTTACCTTGCGGCTGAAGTCCGGGGCAATTGTCTCCATACAATGGCTGCCCAGTTCCTTTTCATCGCAGGTAATAAGGTATTTTGCCGCGATAATATCGTCGGTATTTATATCATTGCCGAATTTATGGACATTACCTTTTATGATCATATTTTTTCAGGGTGCGTGATCCTGCCGGTTATTGCCGAGGCTGCCGCAACTGCCGGGCCGGACAGGTAAACAAACGATTTAGGGCTGCCCATCCTGCCGAGAAAATTGCGGTTTGTCGTGGCAAGGCAGGTTTCGCCTTCCGTCAAGATCCCCATATGCCCGCCTAAACACGGCCCGCAGGTAGGCGTAGAAAATACGCCGCCTGAACGGACAAAAATTTCCGCCAGGCCTTCTTTTACGGCTTCAAGATATATTTTTTGGGTTGCCGGGAAGATGATCAAGCGCAGACCCGCTTTAACCTTTCTGCCTTTTAAAATTTTTGCCGCGATCCTTAGATCGGAGATCCTGCCGTTGGTGCAGGAGCCGATCACTACCTGGTCTAATTTTATATTGCCTAACTCCGACGCCGGCTTAACATTGCTGGGTAAATGCGGACAGGCGACCTGCGGCTGGAGCCCGGAAACATCCCATTCGTAAATTTTTTCATAAACGGCGTCTTTATCAGATTTTAAGCTTTTTACTTTTGAATTATATTTTTTGCTTTTAGCTTTTGCCTTTTGGCTTTCTTTTACGTACTCCATCGTGATCGCATCCGGCTCGATCAACCCTGCCCTCGCGCCGGCTTCGATTGCCATATTTGACATAGAAAACCTGCCGTCCATGCTTAAAGCCTTGATCACCGGGCCGCTGAATTCCATCACTTTATACAAAGCGCCGTCAACGCCGATCTTACCGATCGTATAAAGGATCAGATCCTTACCGCCTACCCATTTTTTCAGTTTCCCCGTATAAACAAACTTCACCGTAGGCGGAACCTTAAACCAGCATTTCCCGTCGATAAAAGCCCTTGCCAAGTCCGTAGAACCCACGCCGCTGGCATAAGCGCCTAACGCGCCGTAGGTGCAGGTATGCGAATCCGCTCCGATCACCAGATCTCCCGGCCCAACCAGGCCCATTTCCGGCAAAAGCGCGTGTTCAATGCCCATACAGCCGACTTCAAAATAATTTTTTATCTCCTGCTCCATTGCAAAATTGGCAAGGATCTTACATTGGTTGGCGCTCCTTAAATCCTTAGCCGGCGCGAAGTGGTCAGGCACAAGGACGATTTTTTTATTATCAAAGACCTTAAGCGCCCCGGATTTTTTAAACTCTTCTATGGCGATCGGCGCGGTAATGTCATTACC
>CAIRWO010000041.1 GCA_903882345.1 Candidatus Omnitrophota bacterium
CTGAGAATCGCGTGAAAGAATGCTAAGTTTTTCGCTAGTATCGGGATTTTTCTTGATTAAGACCATGGCAAAATATTCTTACTTATCACTTTTCTGGCTCGCTAGATTCATGGGTTTTACGGGCTGCCTCTGAACGGGTCAGTTCAAACCGGTCAAGGAACTTAGACTGGAATTTCTGCAGGTAAAGGAAGAGCCCCGGCGTAACATAAAGAGTAATCACTTGAGAAAATAGCAATCCGCCGACTACGATCAAACCCAGCGGCCTGCGGGATGCGCCGTCAGCTCCCATACCGAGGGCGATCGGAATAGCGCCCATGATCGCGGCAAGCCCGGTCATGGTAATGGGACGGAAACGCACAAGGCAGGCATCATAGATCGCGTCAAAATCAGTGGTATTTTTCTTTTGCAGGTTGACATTGGCAAAATCAACCATCATGATACCATTTTTGGCGACAATGCCTAAAAGCATGAACAGGCCGACATAGCCGTATAGTGAAAGCTCAGAGCGGAATAAAAATAGCGTAAGCAACCCGCCGAAAGTAGCCACGGGTAGCGTGGTCAAAATCGTGATCGGATGGACATAATTTTCGTATAAAATACCCAGAATGATATATTTAATAAATATCGCCACCAGGATCAGGAAACCTAAACTTGCCACTGCCTCCTTAAACTGCTGGGCTTCCCCCTGGAAGAAGCCGTTCACTCCCGGAGGGAATGCCCTGGCTGCCGCATTCTCCAGAGATTTAACTGCAGTACCAATGGGAACACGCGGATCAACATTAAATGAAAGCGTTGCAGAGTTCAATTGATTGTAGTGCGTGACATCCTGCGGCCCTACCCCCTCTTCCCATTTGGCAATCGCGCTTAACGGTATGAGGTTGCCGGTAACTTTAGAATGTAGATAAATATGCCAAAGATTCTCCGGATTTTTCTGAAATTTTTTATCCAGTTCCACGATAACATTGTATATATCGACATCAGTTTTAAAGGTAGTGACTTTCCCCTGCGCGAATGCCAAGGCCAAGGCCTCTTCTATATCTAGTGCGGTGATGCCAAAGGTAGAGGCGCGGTCGCGTAAGATCGTCAGGTTAAGCTGAGGCATGTTCAGCTTAACGCTATTCTGCACATCGCGAAAACCCGGCAGCTTTCCCATGGTTTTTTCAAAATCAAGCGCTGTTTTATATAAAAGATCCTGGTCGGGACCGGTTAAAACATATGAATATTTGTTGCCGCGCGCCGTGCTTTCGGCTCCGGTAGAAATCCTGAGAGCCGGCACCGGCCGCATAAAGATAAACCCCTGGGTAAGCCCGAAAAATTTGCCGCGTAACTTGCCGACTACCTGCTGTATACTTACCTTTCTTTCTTCTCTTGGCTTCAATTCGCAAAGCAATAACCCCATGCTCTGGTCAGCGCCCGGCTGAAACCCGGTAATCGTGACAAAGCGATCAACCGCAGGATCCTTTACAACTATCTGGTCAATGTCGTTTTGGAACTTCCGCACTTTTTTTGTAGAGGTGCCCAGCGGCACCAATGTACCGCCCACAATAAAACCGCTGTCGCCTTCAGGAAGCAATGACTGGGGAGACTGACAAAAAGCATAATCGTGCCGACAAAACAAAATATCCAAACAACAAGCGTTACGAGCGGCCGTTTAAGCGTCCATTTAAGAGACGTACCATAGCCATGTATTACCCTGCCGAGAAAACCAGTCGTGAATTTCTGCAAACGCGTTTCTTTTGTTTTTCCCTTCTCCTTTAACATACGCGCGCACATCATCGGGGTCAGGGTCAAAGAAATGATCCCCGAACAGAGAATTGCCATGACTACCGTTACCGAAAACTCACGGAAGATTCTTCCTACGGTGCCTCCCATGAATACAAGCGGCACAAAAATTACCGCCAGGGATAAAGTCATCGAGATGATCGTAAAGGTGATCTCCCGCGCGCTCTGTATCGCCGCTGCCAGCGGCTTCATCCCTTGTTCGACAAGACGGACGGTATTTTCTAAAACCACGATCGCGTCATCCACGACAAATCCAACAGAAAGGATCAATCCCATAAGCGATAGATTATCCAGGCTAAAATGGAACACGTACATTACGATAAACGTGGCGATGATCGAAAGCGGTAAAGTAACGCTGGGAATGATCGTATCGGAAAGCCGGCCGAGGAAGAGAAAAATGATCAGGATGACCAGAAGCAGCGCGATCAAAATCGTAAGCTTTACGTCATTGACCGAAGAGACAATAAATTCAGATTTATCATGGAATATCACTAGGTGCACGGAGCCAGGGATTTCCTTCTGCAACCGCGCGACAGTTTCCCTGATGTCTTTAGCAAGCGTTACGGTATTGGATCCAGCCTCGCGGGAAATTGCCACAATTATCGTCCCGCTCCTTATGCCTTCTCCGACTTTGACATAGTCAAGATTAACCACGTCATTGTCAATACTGTCAATGCATTTACCGATATCTCTCAAGCGTATCGGAGCGTTATTGCGGTAGGTAATAATCAGCGGCTCATAGTCCTTGGCCATAAGAAGCTGGCCCTGCGGCTCGATCGCAAATGCGCGGACTTCTCCGTTTAAACTTCCGCCGGGAATCGTCACCGTGCCGGTTGTAACCGCTTTTGCTACGTCACCGATACCGATCTGATAAGCCGCCATTTTATTGGGATCCACCTGGACCCTCACCGCTGTCTTTGCGCCATAGGTCTGAACCTGCGAAACGCCGTCTATCATACTGATCCTCTGGCCAATAACGCGGTTGCCAAAATCATACAACTGCCCAGGAGTAAGCGTATCGGAATTAACCGTCAGGTACATTATCGGTGAATCACTGGGATTGGTCTTGGTGTAACTGGGCGGAGCCGGCAGATCAATAGGAAGGTTGGCAGTGGCGCGCTGGATAGCGGCTTGTACATCGGGAGCCGCCAGGTCAACGTTGCGCTCAAGCCCAAAAGTAAGATAAATCTTGGTCTGGCCTTCCGTGTTATCGGAAATTATCGTATTCAAACCGGGGATTTGCGTAAATTGATTTTCTAGGGGAGAGGCCACGGTTTTAGCCATAGTCTCAGGGCTCGCGCCAGGATAGAATACGCTTACGGTAATCACCGGATAATCGACTACCGGAAGATCGCTAATAGGAAGCGCAAAATATGCCGCCATACCGAATAATAGCACGACTACCATTACCAGCATGGTCATTACCGGCTTACGTATAAATTTTTCGGAAAGGGTCATCTTAAAATCTTCCCCGCTGTTTATTTATTTTCTTGTTTTTTCTCCAGGGTTTTTAATTGCGCAATATCAATGACGCTTACCCCCTGGCTTAAACCCATCTGTCCGGAGGTAACTACTTTTTCACCTGCCTTAACGCCTTGTTCAATAATTATATTGGCCTGCTGGCGGTTACCGGTCTTAACCAAACGCAACTCCGCCTTATTGTCCTGGTCCACGACAAATAAATAAACGCCGTTTAACCCCAGTTGTACCGCATCATAGGGGACCTGGACCGCATTCTTTTCGATACCTAAAATAAGGCGGACTTTCACAAACTGCCCGGCCCACAACTGCCGTTCTTTATTGGAAACAATGGCGCGCAGAAGAAAGGTCCCCGTGGTATTATCCACGGAATTATCCAACAGCGACAATACGCCGGAATAAGTCTTTTCCGGCGCCTCATCGGTATAAATCTCCGCAATCAGCTTTCCTTCGCTCATTGCCTGCCTTACCTTATCAAGGTCTGTTTCGGTGATCGTAAAATCTATATATAATTCATTGATCGTCTTGATATTTACCAGGGTCGGCCCGTCATTAGCTTTAATCAGGTTTCCCGCGTCAACCTGATGTTTTCCGCTTAAGCCGTCAACCGGCGAGCGGATATAGCAGTAATCGAGGTTTATTTTTGCCAGGTCTACATTCGCGGCATCCAGGCGCACTTGCGCTTCGGCACTCGCCAGGTCCGCCGAATATTTATCAAAATCCTGCTGGGCGATCAACTGCTTTTCCAAAAGCACTTTATTTCTCTCGAAGGTGACACGCTTAAGTTTTAAATCGGCAAGGCCCTGGTTTAAAGCCGCGCGGGCCTTATCTAACTCAGCCTGAAACGGTGCGGGATCAATGGTAAAAAGCAGATCTCCCTTTTTAACCTCTGCGCCTTCCGTAAAATTGATCTCTTTTATTTGCCCGGCAACCTGCGACTTTATATCCACATCTTTGAGCGAATAGAGGCTGCCGAAAGAATCCAGGTAAACCGGAGCGTCCTTTGTAAAGGCAACCGCAGTCTCAACCGGCCGCGGCGGAATTTCTCTGGCCGGCTGTTTTTGAAAAAAACCTTTTAAAAGAAAAAAACCTCCTACCGCCACGCAGGCGATAATAACCATCTGTATGCGCCTATTCGGACTTTTTATTTTATCCATGCTTAATCCCCCTTGCTCCTAGAAGAACTTTTCGCTAAGCCTATTTTTATATTCGGTGTGCCGGTAGAATGCGCCAGGCCTGCCAGGGTGATAAATACATCCTGCTTGGATTGGATAAGACGGCTGCGCGCCTGGGAAAGATTGCTCTGCGCCTGGAGCAGGTCCAGGATACTTTTTAAACCGGCCTTATAACTTTCCAAGGCAAGTTCATATGATGTCATTGAGGTATCAAAAAAAGACTGGCCGTATTTAAGCTTTTGCACCGCGGTATTAAAATCATAATATTTTATCCAGACATCGGAGCTTATCTCAAGTTCTGCCTGAATTAAATTATCCATGGCGATATTCGCTTCGTAATCCGCCTGTTTCTTTTTGTTCCAGTTATTAAAACCGTCAAAGATATCCCAGTTAACACTGGCAAACCCGGAATAATCGCGCTGGTCATTTTTTGTCCCGGGGGAATTATAATATTTATACCTGTTTTCCTGCGCATTCAAGCCGAGATTCAGATTCGGCAATACGTCGGAAAGGGCGGCTTTGGCCGCAGCCTGCTTTGATTTAAGTTCTGCCCGGAATGCCGATATGTCCGGCCTCTTTTGCATCGCTTCTGCGATAAGCCGGCTTACATCGTCTTCATTTATCGCTGTAGGTAATTCTTTATCAGGTGAAACGATATCAAAATTAGTATCCGCGGCCACACCGATCGCCTGGGCAAGAACAGCCTTTGCGGTTTTCAAGGCGCCTTTTGCATTTTCTAAATTAAAAAGCGAATTTTCATAATTGGATTTTGCCTGCAGGACATCAAGCTTGGGGACAAGGCCGACATCAAATCTCTGCTGGGCAGCGTCATAATCGGTTTTTGTATTCTCCACATCAAGCTCCGCGGCTTCCACCGCCGATTGGCTGCTGTAATAATTATAATATGCGGTTTGCACATTAAGGATCAGGTCCTGCAGCGATTGGTCATACTGGGAATTCGCTTCAACTACCTTTTGCAAAGTTGATTCGATCCTCGAGCTGCGTCCCCCAAAATCAAGCAAGAGATAAGTCAGTTGCGCGCTCGGCCCGTAATTAAAATCATTGAGCTTAACCGGCGCATTAACAGGAGAACCGTTGGCAAGCTGCTTCTCTCTCGTCGCTGTTGCAGAAATGTTCAGTTGAGGATATAAGGCGCTCTCTGCCTGCCTTTCCACTGCCCTGGCTACGCGCGTGTTTTCCCAGGACTGGCGTGTCTGGGGATTATTTTTCAGCGCCAGGTCAATCAGCTCGGTCAGGCTAAAGGCTTTTTCTGATTTGGCCTTTTGTTTCTGGATGGATGCCCAGGCAAAATCGGTAATCTTAGCGGGTTTGGCCTGCGGTTTTATTCTCTCGGCTTGCCTGGTTTCATTCTTTTTCTGATTAACAAAATTCCGGGCAAAGTCTCTTGCCTGCTCTTTCTCTCCTGCGCCGGCTGCGACCACAGACAAGCGCGATGGCGCAGCCGGGATCCGCGTAGTAGAGCATCCGGATGCCAACAGCAAAAAGCCGAAAATAGAGATAAAAGTTATCCTGCGTTTATCATATGATTTCATATAGCTAATTATAGTATCATACTCTATGTAATTTACTAATTATTATTTTAAGCGCTTTTGCCTTCTTCTTTTAAGCCAGGCCCCTACGACAAAAAAGACTCCATATTTTATAATTATCAGGTATAAAATAAATAACCCTATCGGCGGCAGAAAAAACAGGCACGGCACAACGGCATCGCTGCCAAAATCAAGATGCGGAGCCCTGATGTTCATGCAGACTGCCCAGACCGCGTAAATACCCGCGAAGATCAACAATTCCCTGATTATGCCTTTGGAAAATTTGATCTTTCCCGTCATTTAATTTCCTCCTTATCCCATAGTCTTACGGAATTTAAGCGCACTTAAGCTGATCACGCACAGGCCGATGACGACGAGCGGTATAAGCTGAGGCCAAAGAATATCCATGCCTACGCCTTTCAAGAAGATGCTCCTGATCACTACCATAAAATAGCGTAGAGGATTTAAAAATGTAAACCACTGGATAACCTGGGGCATATTGGCGATCGGATAAGCAAACCCGGAAAGCAGCACCGTCGGCATATAGAACAGGAAAACCGACATCATTGCCTCCTGCTGGGTTGCGGAGACCGTGGAAATAAACAGTCCGATCCCCAATGTAGTGAATAAATATATGCAAGTGGAAAATAGCAATAATAAAAGGCTGCCCCTTAATGGTATATGGAACCAAACTATGCCCAATATGGTGATCAGGATGATCTGGACAAGCGCGATTGCCGCAAAGGGCAGGAGCTTACCGATAATAAACTCAAGCGGCTTTAAGGGGCTGACTGTCAGCTGCTCCATTGTGCCGATCTCCTTTTCTTTTACGATCGCCATAGCAGTCAGCAATAGAGACATCATCGTCACAATGGTAGCGATGACCCCGGGAAGATAATAATTTCTTGAGATAAGGTTGCCGTTGAACCAGGCGCGGTCTCTCAGGTCTACGCTTGGCATAGGCTTTTCCCAGCCGCCTGCTTCCAATTCTTTTTTCATAAGATCAGCCTGATAGTTACTTACGATGGTATTGGCATAACCCATAACGACCATTGCCGTATTTGAATCTGTGCCGTCAAATGCCAGCTGGATATTTGCGTCTTTGCCGGCATTAAGGTCGCGGCCAAAACCGCGGTCAATATGGATAACCACACTGGCCAGCCCTCTGTTCAAGATCCTATTCTGCTCCTTTTCGCTGTAGATATAGTGTTCGGGGATAAAATATTTGGAATAAGTAAACCGGCGCAGAAGCTCGCGGCTTTCTTTGGTATTATCGCGGTCTAAGATCGCCGTGGGCACATAGTTGATGTCTCTATTTGCCGCATAACCGAAAAGGATTATCTGCAGAAGCGGAGTAATGAAGATAACTGTTCTCATCCGCGGGTCGCGGAAGATCTGCTTGAATTCCTTGATCAGGATAGCCTTTGGCCGTTCAAACATATTACACCGCCACCTTTTTTCTAAATCTTCGTATTGCCAAGCCCAGCATCACCATCGCAAATAATAACAGGAAAAGCGCCTCATCCCATATAGTTTCTATACCGTTTGCTTTTAAAAATAGGTCTCTTAATATAATGATATAATAACGCGCAGGGATAAGATAAGTGAATACCTGGATAAATTTGGGCATATTAAAAATCGGGTAGATAAAGCCGGAAAGCAGCAAGGTCGGTAAAAGTGTGGTCAAAGAAGCCAGCTGGCTGGCCATTAATTGCGTCCGGGCAACTACAGAAATTAATATCCCCTGTGACAATGCCCCGGTTAAAAAAAACGAGC
>CAIRWO010000042.1 GCA_903882345.1 Candidatus Omnitrophota bacterium
GGGGTGCGTAATTCATGAGATACCGCAGAGATAAAATCGCTCTTTCTTTTACTGACGATCTTTACCTCTTCGAGCACGGACTTGAGTTCTTGTGTGCGCTGCTCGACTTTTTTCTCCAGTTCCTGTTGGGCCTTCCAGGTTTGTTCGAATAACCGCGCGTTTTCCAGGGCCTGGCCGATTTGGTTTGCCAGGATAACGATTAATTCCTCGTCGCCTTCACCAATCACCGTGTCGATATTTTCCGTACCCACGAACAGGAAGCCCTTGCTGCCTTCTTTGGGCAGGATGGGGGAAACCACAAAAGAAAGTATTTTAAAAATACTGATTATTTTTTCTTTCAAAAAAGCATCTTTTAATGTAACAGAGGAGACGGTTTTATTGTTAGTAATCATCTCCAGATACGGCGCCTTATTTAAATTGACCGTTGCATTGATCAAGTCCACGTCTTCCTTCGCGTAGCCGATGTTCAGGTAAGTGATGAACCTTTTGTCTTTATCGCTCCAGAGGAAACCGCAGGCCTTTTCAAAGCCAAGGTCTTCAAGGTTGGATGCTTCTACCATTTTAAATATTTGGCTTTCCTCAAGGGTCGTGCTTACTGCCTGCGACAGCCTTTGCAGAGAATAGAGTCCGCTGATTTTTTTGTCCAGTTCCTCCTGGGCTTTGTTTAGTTCTATATCCGTGCGGACAATAAGCTTGGCCTGTTCATCCATTTCATCCAGGGACTTTTTCAAGTTTGCCACCGTTTCCCTGAGTTTTTTTATCCGCTCGCTTTGCAGGAAAAGAAAAGCCAGCATCGCCAGTATAATTATTATAGAAACGATGCTGATCACACCGAACAAAAATTCGCCTGTCGGCATAACTATCCTCCGATCACCAACACGGTTATAGTCTGGTTGTGGAAATACGTTTTACCCTGATAATTTAAAAGCCTCAACTGCGCCTGTTCTCCGTAGGTGTAAATGCCGGCTATCCGTGTATCTTTGCCCAGCTCCTCTTTGATGATTTTTAGTTCCTGCTCTGCGCCGCGGCCCAGTAATATGTATCGGGAAACAGATTCAAAGATGAACACAAAAGGGGCTTTTTTTACCGGCGTAGGTATCAGGCTCGCTTTCGCCTCGTTTAATGCCTGCCGCGTTGCGTCAAGACAGGATTCCCTTGTCCCGATCATCAGCCTGATCGTGCTTTCCTCCGGGATATTGCCTTGAAAGACGAGTGACCCGTCGTCTTCGATCGATTTTATATTCCTTAAAAGATATTCCTGCGAACTGGGCAGGTGTATCCCCATCGGATAAAATATGGATATGCGCCTTAGTTCTTTTTTCAACTCTTCTAAATTACGCGCCAAATATTCTTCGTAAATTTTTGTTGCCGGGCCGCCGTCTATTTCATATACGACATTAGCCTTTGCCTTTGTTACCTGGTGAGGTTTACCTAACGGTTTCCAGCCATGTTTTATCCCCCAGCCAAAATTTAATTTGCCGCCCCAGATTATGCCGCAGGCGGCGTCGCTGGATACCTCCTGGTTAAGATAGACGAATGATTTTGAGAAACGCAGGTCATCCGAGGCAAAGGCGCCGATTAAAGGGAAGCTGGTGCCCAGCTTTTCCTGCAGGCCGTAGATAAGATTCCAGCCTTCTTTAATCTGGCCGTCCGAAAAAACTATCCCTAAATCTCTATGTATGCCATGGAAACCGCGCAGCAGTTTTTCACCTAGTTCTTCCCCGGCCTTTAAAGCGCCCTTGGCCTGTATATCCTGAACAGACACGGAGCTGAAAGATGTTGATTTTGAGAAAGACAAGAGCATGATCATCAGCCCGTGCGTGAATATGCCCCTATCGGAAATAACCGCAACCCCCGTGCAGCCGATTACCGGCACTTCCCTCAGCAGGCTGTTTATTGTTTTGATTGTAACAGGATGCGCAAAGTCTATAGAGCTGAAGACGATGGCAAGGTCTATCTTCTCTTTAGAAAGGTCTGCCCTTGCCTGCTGCATTGCCTCTTTTACCGCCTTGATAGCGTCCCGCTCCCTGCTCAGGCCAAGGCCGATGCTTATAGTATCGGCGAATAAAGTGCTCTCCATCTTAAAAAATAATATACCTCAATAATAAATAAATTCAATAACAATATAAATTATTGACCAGCATAGTAATTATGCTATTATAATTTCCAAAACGGCCCCATCGTCTAGCCTGGTCTAGGACGCGTGGTTCTCAGCCACTAAACACCGGTTCAAATCCGGTTGGGGCTA
>CAIRWO010000043.1 GCA_903882345.1 Candidatus Omnitrophota bacterium
ATGATGTATCCGCCGCTGGCGAAGGTAAAGTATGAAGAGATGGGCAGTGTTTTTAAAAACACTAAAATCCTCACCCTCTCACTTGTGCAAAACTGGATCATCGGGCCGGTTTTGATGTTCTTTCTGGCGATTATATTTTTAAGGGATTATCCGGAATATATGGTGGGCCTGATCATGATCGGGCTTGCCCGCTGCATTGCCATGGTGATCGTCTGGAACGACCTGGCGCGCGGCGATACGGAATATTGCGCAGGCCTGGTTGCTTTTAATTCGCTGTTCCAGGTGATTTTCTACTCGATCTATGCCTGGTTTTTTATCACTGTGCTTCCGCCGTATTTCGGCTTAAAGGGCGCTCAAGTTCACATCAGCATAGCCCAGATCGCCAACAGTGTTTTTATTTATCTCGGTATCCCGTTCCTCGCCGGGATCATTACGCGCATCAGCCTGTTGAAATTAAAGGGTAAGAAATGGTATGAAGAAAAATTTATCCCCAGGATAAGCCCGATCACCTTGACGGCGTTATTATTCACGATACTGGTGATGTTCTCCGTGAAACGCGAATACATCATCAAGATCCCGCTTGATGTGATAAAGATAGCAATACCGCTGTTGATCTATTTTGTGCTGATGTTTTTGGTATCTTTTTATATGGGCAGGAAATTCAATGCCGGGTATGCAAAAACAGCAACCCTTTCGTTCACTGCGGCGAGTAATAATTTCGAGCTGGCGATTGCCGTAGCAGTAGCGGTTTTTGGGATCAATTCCGGTGCGGCGTTTGCTGCGGTTATCGGCCCGTTAGTAGAGGTTCCTGTGCTGATAAACCTGGTCAATGTCGCGCTCTACTTCAAAAGGAAGCACTTCGCATAAGAATTTAGTGCGGAGAGAGGGAGTTGAACCCTCATGTCTTGCGACACTGGCTTCTGAGACCAGCGCGTCTGCCATTCCGCCACCTCCGCAATAGCATTAAGTATATTCTACCCTCGTGATTCTGTCAAATAAAGAATTGCCGCAGGCTGGTTTTATTGATATAATATACCTTCCTAAAACAAATTTCTCACGCAAAATTTGAGGCAAATTATGTTTTCGCAATCTGTTATAACTACGGGCCTGGCCGTGATCCAGATCATCGTGCTGGCGGCAATCGGCTATTTCCTGGTAAAACAGCGCATTTTGGACGGTGTCGGCCTTGATACTTTGAGCCGCATGACCGTAGAAGTTACGCTGCCGCTATTGATCTTCTGTCAGCTGATAAAAGATTTTAGCTTTGATAAATACGCCAACTGGTGGATTTTTCCGCTATTAAGCATCGCAGTTACACTGATCGGCCTGGTAATCGGCCTGTTTTTCTTAAAATTTATCCACGGCGTAGAACACCAGAAACAATTCTTAGGCCTGGTGGCTTTTCAGAATTCGGGTTATCTACCGCTGGCGCTGATTGCAAGTTTGCTGCCTAAAGATAAAGCCGAGCCGATGCTTATTTATTTATTTCTTTTTCTATTAGGTTTTAACCTGGTGATCTGGTCGTTTGGCGTATATTTACTGACTTATAATAAGATGCAAAAATTTGAATTGGGCAGTTTGTTCAGCCCGCCGGTCGTCGCGACATTGCTTAGTTTAGTAATGATATTTTTTGGCTTAAATAAGTTTGTTCCCGGTTTTCTGATTAAACCTTTAGGTATGGTCGGTGAATGCACGGTGCCGCTGTCAATGCTGGTAGTGGGCGGCAGCCTTGCCCAGATATCTTTACGCGCAGTTGACAAAAAGGCGGTATTCCTGGCGGTTTTATTGAAAATGTTCGTTCTGCCGGCGTTGGGATTTTTGCTGGTGATCAGGCTGGGTTTGCCGGAATTGATCGGGCTCTTGATCATCATGCAGCTGGCAGTGCCATCGGCTACGAACCTGTCGGTAATTATCCGGCATTACAAAAAAGAAGACCTGCTGGTCAGCCAGGGTATATTGTTCAGCCATATTGCCGGCATCATTAGCCTGCCGTTTTTTTTAAGTTTGTATTTTACGCTTAACATGGTAAAATGAGCAAGCCCGTCCACACTAATCGCAAGGCTTATCGCGACTACGAGGTCCTTGAAAGATCCGAGTGCGGTATTGAGCTAAAGGGCTGTGAAGTAAAATCTATCCGCAGCGGCAAGATCAACTTAGAAGATAGTTTTGCCCGTATTGATAACAACGAGATTTTACTTTATAATGCGCATATAAGCCCTTATGAACAGGCAAGTTACCTGAATGTTGTTGCCACGCGGCCGCGCAAGCTTCTGCTGCATAGGCAAGAGATCGAGCGGCTGGCGATTAAAGTCAATCAAAAGGGATTTACACTGGTGCCGCTTTCGGTTTATTTTAACGCACGCGGCTTTGTCAAGATAGAACTCGCTCTTTGTAAAGGAAAAAAGACTTATGATAAACGGCACGACATCAAGCGCCGTGAAACTGAGCGGGAATTACGCCGGGAATTAAATAATAGAAGGAAATAATGCAAGGTACCGAGTTACTTTCGGTAACTCGGTACCAATTTGCATAAGTTAATAGATAGCAAATTGGGGGTGAAAGGGCTCGACTTAAGATAGTCGGGTAAGAGTAGCATGCCGCGGACGCAGGGTGGGCCGCGTTACCAATCCTTGCACAATATAAACGCAAACACGCAAGTGTCACGTTTAGTCATGGACAGACACTAGATGGTTCCAGCAATGGGGTCATATATGCCTGCTATGGCGCTAAGTCTCGTTCCTTAATAAAGGAATGAGCCTCGATCCGGTCTGCCTAAGGGCCGGTATTGAGCCCTAATTTAGGCTAGCTTCGGTATTTGCCTTTGCTACTAAAGCGAAACTTAAAAAGGCTGCTACCTTGAAAATTCTGTCTGCTGAAGTTTCAAGGAGTAAGCTTAAAATACAGACTAAGCATGTAGCGACTTTTATCTGTCTGCTTAAGGATGGCGGTTCAATTCCGCCCACCTCCACC
>CAIRWO010000044.1 GCA_903882345.1 Candidatus Omnitrophota bacterium
TATTGTTTTGTCGACGATGTCAGTACTCCTATCAAGTATCTTTTTTAAAAAAACTATTACCTTAGCCCCTAAAATCAAGTCCAGCCCCACCAATGCGCCTAATATGCCTACTGCTAAACTTATGTTTTTGAGTAAATTCCCAAAAGCCATTTCTTCCATGTCTCGCCTCCTTCCGGACTAAAAAGTGTCTAGTCCGTCTTTTAATTAATACGGTGCCTGCAATGTCCAGGTATCTGCCCCATTATCAAAGTTTGTAAGCAGGGTTATCATTCCTGCGGTTGCGTAGTTGGGGATCTTTCCGCTTACCGTGCATCTGGTGGCAACAGCGGTAAAGGCATTACTGGTTCCCGTAGCAAAAATATTATACGAAAAATAATGCGTAGAGCTACAGGCAGAGGGATAATCGCTGCCGATGCCTACATCGACGATAGCCGACGAGCAGGCCCCGCTTTGCAGCCTCATTACCGCCTCGTTTGTGCGAATTGAGCCAACGATGACCCTTGCCTCGGCACCGCGGGATTTTTCAACCATCTTCGTGTATTGAGTAGCAGCCAAAGTAGACATAATACCAAGGATGACAATAACTACGATTATTTCCAGAAGCGTAAAGCCCTTGTTCATTTCCCATTCCCTTGTCTTTGGCGCTCCTTGAATTAAAAGGATGTGCCTATTATTATAGACCGGCAGTTTATTTTTTACAAGCTATTTTATGGAACGTAAGAGCGCTATATTATTGTCTTGATTAACCCAGAGAGGAATTTTGATTCTGCCTCGAGCATACGCAGATTATGCTCCAGGATTTTATTCAGAGGCGTAGCCCCGTTTGCTTTAAAGGAGCATGCCTGCAGCTTTAATGTACGGGTGATTTTTTTCAGGATAAGCATGCGCGCGCGCAACCGACGTTTCACCGTCCGGGCGGGGAGGTTATTCAAAAAATAAAGGCTTGAATCCAGACGGAACTGCGGCCGCTTAAAATCAAGAAAACTTTTTGTTAAAAGTTCCTGGAAACGTGCCCGCCCTTTGGGGGTCAACGCATAAATAAAACGTTTCGGCCGTCTGCCTTGCCTGTCGATATGCTTTACGACCAGGCCCTTATTTTCCATTACACTCAGGGGATAATAAATCGATTTTAGTTCCAGCCCCGCGAAAAAAAATAGGATTTCCTTAATCTTTTTTTTAATCTCATAACCGTGCTTCGGGCTTTCTTTTAAGAGCCCCAACAATATCAATTCATGCTCGATCATCCTAAGCTGCCTATGCTGCGGAACTTTTTGTACCTTAACTCAACGAGCCTTTCTTTATCTTGGGCCTTTAACGCCTTAAGGTTCCTGAGCAATGCCTCCTTTAAGGTCCCGGTCATTTTCTGCGGATCGCGGTGCGCACCCCCTAAAGGCTCGAAGATGATTTCGTCGATAATCCCCATTTTTAAGAGGTCTGCAGCGGTTAGTTTCAAGACCTCTGCCGCGTCGGGCGCGCGGGAGCCGTTTTTCCATAATATCGCCGCACACCCCTCGGGAGAAATAACTGAATAATAGGCATTCTCCAACACCAACACCCTGTCTGCGACTCCAATGCCTAAGGCGCCGCCGGAGCCCCCTTCCCCGATAACCGTGCTGATAATCGGCGTCTGGATACAGGACATCTCGCGCAAGTTCAATGCGATTGCCTGTGCCTGTCCGCGTTCTTCAGCGCCGATGCCCGGATAAGCGCCGGGGGTATCGATAAAAATCACTACCGGCAGGTTGAAAGTCTCTGCCAACTGCATCAGCCTTAGCGCTTTACGGTAACCTTCGGGATGCGCGCATCCGAAATTACGCCGGAGATTTTCTTTGGTATCCCTGCCCTTTTGATGCCCGATGACCGCGACCTTCTGGTTCTCAAGCTTGGCAAACCCGGCGATTATTGCCTTATCGTCGGAAAAAATCCGGTCGCCGTGCAACTCCATAAAATCGGTCATCATCATATCTATATAATCTAACGTATACGGCCTCAGCGGATGCCTGGCGATCTGCACCTTTTGCCAGGCGGAAAGGTTAGAGTAAGTATCTTTTTTAAGATGCTCCAATTTTTCTTCCAGCCGGCCTATCTCTGAAGAAAGATCGATCTTCTTTTCAGAAACAAAATTCCTCAGCTCCTGAATTTTCTTCTCTAATTCGGTAACCGGTTTTTCGAAATCCAGCCTATGCATAAGTTGGTCGTGACCTCATTTAATCAACAATCGCAACTTCCGTGCCTACGGGAATTATAATATATAATTCTTCTACATCGGTATTGGCCATACGCACGCACCCTTGAGTTACCTGTTTGCCGAGATTTTGCGGGTCGACAGTACCATGGATGCCGTAGCCGGGCAGATCAAAACCCAGCCAGCGCGTGCCCAGAACATTATCGGAGCTACCTGACGGAACAACTGTGCCCGCCTTAAACCAGGTGGGATTCTGAAGCTTGTTTACCACCTTGAAAGTTCCCGTGGGGGTGGAATTATTCGTTCCCGTCGAAACAGGATATGTCTTTATGATTTCGTCGTCGCTTTTTAACATAAGTATATTCTGGGATTTATCTACTACGATATTTAAAGGCGCATTCCAAACCTTGATCTTTTTACCGGGAAAGATTTTATCTCCGCTGATATTATTACTTTTTGTGATCAGTTCCGGGGTAGTCTTGAATTCCCTGGCAATCTTAGCCAAGGAATCGCCCGGCTTTATTTCATAAGCAATACTTTTGGGAGTAAGTACGGGGGAAAATAAGAGCCTTATGCCCAGATCCTCGGTTTTCTTCTGCCAATTCATAATGTCTGAGGAGCCGGAAAAATTATTTACCAATTCCTGATAGGCCTTCTTAGCGGCCATAAGCTGGCCCTTTGCCTCCAGCTCTTTGGCCTGCGCAAGCAACGCCGATTGAGAAAGCGGACTGCCGCCTTGTTTTGTCTCTAACGCAGGCCTTTGGGCCTTATTCATGCTCAATAATATAAATCCCGCAATTATTACCACGATTATGCCGCCGATAATAAGAATTCTGTTTCTCACAACTCCCCCTTTTCTACCCTGCGAATATAGCTATTGCTATACCCAGCAGCGCACCGACAATGACTTCAATCGGCGTATGCCCAACAAGTTCACGCAGGCGGTTTTCGTTAATCCTGCCGCGCCAGTATATATCTTCCGTAATTTTGTTCAATATTTGCGCCTGCCGGCCGGCTGCCCGGCGCACGCCCTGCGCGTCGAACATAACGACGATCGCAAATGATGCCGCAAGGGCAAAATAAACACTGCCAAAACCGTAATTCATGCCGATGGCCGTGGCAAGACAGGCTGCACCTGCAGCGTGGCTTGACGGCATGCCGCCTGTGCCCACAAACCAGCGGAAATCAAATTTTTTTTCCCGCACAACGCCGATACTCACCTTTATGGTCTGGGCGATCAACCATGCGGAAAGCGTAGTGATGAATATCTTATTGCCGGCTAATTGCGAAAATATATTTTCCATTATTTATTAATTTTTTATGGCGGGGTTTGCCCCGTTAGAGAATTTCCTTCTCTGGCGGGGCTCACTTCTATTTTAACCTTGACACTGGATACGCCGGAGAAAGGTACGCCGTCTTTTATGATATAACCGCAGTTACCCACCGCTTCTACTTCAGTAGTTGACTTTTTTTTTACCTCAATTTTCTTGATTTCCACGCTGGGAACGCTCTTTTTAATTTTCAGTTCCCGGATCGCTTTTTTAAGCTCGGCTACGGAATTTAAGCGGTTGTTCAGTCTTTCGTTTTCCTGGCCGGCCTGGGCCAATTCCAGTTTTAACTTTTCGCCTTCTGCCCGCACTGCTGTGTTTTCCGCTTTTAATATGGATACCTGAGAATTTAAACGGTCGGCATCCACCTCAGCCTGATCATATTTTACGAAGAGCCGCTCCAAACGGTTTTTCCCGGCTCTTAAATTATCCTTAAGCAGGGCGTTTCTCTGCATAAACTTGAGGTTTAGCTCTTTTTCTTTCCCCATTTCCTGCAAAAGGTTTTGTTTCTCGTTTTGTAAAGCAGATATATCGGCCTTTTTCTCTTCCAGACTGACCTGAAGCATCTGTTTTTCTTTTAGTGACGCAGCGTACCTTAGCGCGCTAAAGATGCTCGCACCCAATAAAAAGGCTATAAGGACAATTTTAAGGTCTTTCACTGTGGTTTCTCCGTGGGTAATATTATAAAATACTTCGTGTAAAAAGCAAGTTTTATTATGCTACCGGCAAAATCTCCGTTAGATTAAGCGGCTTGCCGCGTCTATTTAAAAGGAAGAACCCTATTAACACAATAAAATAACTGTAAGGAGGTAACTAAAATGCTGGCAAAAGTTTACAGTTCCGGCTTACTTGGCATCGAGGCATATCCTATTGAGATAGAAGTAGACATTTCCGGGGGACTGCCGGCAGTCACGCTTGTCGGTATGGCCGACACCTGCATAAGGGAAAGCAGGGAACGCGTAAAATCGGCAATAAAAAACTCCGGTTTTAGCTGGCCGCAAGGCAGAATAACCGTAAGCCTTGCCCCTTCGAATATAAAAAAAGAGGGGGCATGTTTTGACCTGGCGATTGCTTTAGGCATCCTGCTTGCCAGCCAGCAACTCAATAGCCAGATAATCGCTGATTGCTGCCTGGTGGGAGAACTTTCCCTGGACGGCCTGTTGCGGCCCGTACAA
>CAIRWO010000045.1 GCA_903882345.1 Candidatus Omnitrophota bacterium
AAAATTTATAACTCCGATAATCCCCTTCTCCCTAAGGCCGCATAATTCAACCAACCTTAAAATACTAAAGGCAGAATACTCAATTGAGTCCATTTTTATGCCGCACTGGTTTAAAATAGAAAAATATTTTTCCAGCGTATCCACCCTTATCCCCATAAACATGACTAAATATAACCGGGCGGGTTTAACCAGCCTCACTTGAAAATCGGCGACAAGTTCCTCGATTTTAAACGGGATATATTTCCTCGCTTCGAAAAATACGGCACTGGCAAGCTCATTGACCGGTAAAACAGGCATTTCAAAGGTCCGAATGATCAAATCCACTCCCGAAAGCACAATCGTAGCATCCTTGCTTTCTATGCGGTTTTTCCTTAATTCTTCCTTAAAAAGCGCCACGAGCTTGACTTCTTCCGGTACCTTATCATCCAAACTGGAGGTAGACACAAGAGATGTCGGGATGCGCACGTTATTCAATATTTTTTTCCCTCTTGTCTCGACCATATTAATAGCTTTCGAACCAAAATATAAGCCTACTGCCATTAGCTGACTCCTGTTTTGCCGACCCGCCTCTTAGTCTTTAACCAAGCCTCTATTTCCTTACGCTCAAACCTCCAGACCCCGCCAACCTTGATCCCGCTGATTTTACCGGCGGATAACCAATTATAAATCGTCTGTTTTTTTAGCTTTAAATACTCTGCCAGTTCGTCAATATCGATCAGTCTTGACATCTTATTTCATGCCTCATTGTTATATTTCCCTCTCCATTTACCAGGGAAGTTCATTAAATCATAACAGTCTTATTTTGTCAAGTGTTTTTTATAATAACCTTATTTAAACTTACTTAGAGTTACTTACACTTACGGGGTGTGAATTTTACTCGTTTTCCCGTAAGTGTAAGTATACTTATGGGGCGTGAGCTTCACCTGTCTCCCCATAAGTATAAATCTTACGGAGTGCAAGTTTTACTGTAAAAGGAGAGCGTTAGGGTTAAGTGGTAATATTCGAAGAGGTATATTTTACAGAAATGTTTACACAGTAGCTATATCCGATTGGCGGGCTACAAGTAACGTTGGCAGGAGGACAAGCGGTGCCACTAGGGCAAAAAATAACCCTGAATTGTTGGATCGCTGCGGGAGTACTGGCGTTAAGAGTGGTTATTGGAGGGTAAGGAAGGTTTATGTCGGTTACATCACAGGGGGCAGCGCTGGTGCAACTGGTCCATGTCCAGTTTCCCGTACGCAAGTTTTCAAAAGCATAATTCATTCCCCCCTGTGCTGCGTAGTATGCCTGAATTCTCGCGACATTATGGCGGCTCACCTGCAGTTGACTTAACACAACAGTCAGGATAACCTTGGCCAAAATCGCTACAATTATCAATGTCCCGATAACTAAATATAATGCTATTCCCCTTTTTTTATTGTCAACACCGGGCCTAAGCATTCTTTCTCAAGACTATCTTATAAGTATCCTGGGCCTGTTGGACTACTACATGGCCTTCGCGGGCAAGCCAACCCAGGCTCATCAAAACAATATCCGGAGCCTTGTCTATGCCCTTAACTAAGGTATTGAATGTAACCTCTCCGTGCTGGTCCAAAAAATGCCATATTTCGCCTGCGACAATGCCTATTTCGGTTATCATCTTTCCCTCCCCGTTCCTATTCTAAAAGGAACTAATAGCGGTGTCAACTATTTTTTGTTGAAACTGCCGCAACGCGGACAAATGGAAATAGTCTCCTGTTTAGTATCAACGTAATTATACGTGCAAACGGAACAAAACCAGATCATTTTCGGGTCCAGCGACAGCTCCTTGTCTTTCTCTCTTCTGTTTAAAAACCAGACTATCAACATAAAGGCCAAAAATACCAAAAAATATCCGGCTATTGCCATGCTAAAATCTATACTAATCATTTTTAGCTGAGAGTTCTATCTTCACGGCTTGCCAGTCGCCGGAAGTAAATATACCCTGTTGCACGAAAAGATAATGGTTAATATAACGCATACACAATAGATCCGCCTCCAGATTACCCGAAGAGATCTTTCTTTTGATAGAGATGGAGCTATTTTTCAGGCTGGAGGTTATCTTAAACATCAGTTCCATATGGGCGACCTGCCGGTCTTTAAAGTAAAGGCTGAAATAAGGCGGCAGGCGCGGATAAAACATAACGGCAGTCCTTTCTTTCTTCTTTAATAGCGGTGCAAATTTATGGGTAAGGGCCTGTTTTTCAGAGACGAATGGCAGTAAGACGCCTGGTTTTGCATACGCCCCAACGCCAAAACCATAGGATTTCGCTTGGCCACGGAGAGCGTCGACATTGAGTTTATTAGCCAAAATACTAAGATTTTTTTTACTGCTGCCGGCTAAATCCCTATCCTTTACAAGAGGCAAATTTAAATCAAAATTATTTAAGACGCAGCCCTGAAAAATTATATTGCCATAGTCAACCGGCGGCAGGCGCCTGCTGAAGGAAACGCTAAAAACGCCGAGCACCGTCAAATGGCCTAATAACGAAACGACTACGCTTTTTTTAAAAACCGTGCCAATCATTGTTGATTTGTAGCGATGCTTATCTGGCCAATGCCTGAATTCCGGCAGATGTCCCAGATCTCCACGATCCTGCCTAAAGATGCCTGTCTGTCGGCCTTGATCTGGATGGCCTGCTTCCTTTTAGCGGCCTGATTGATTAAATTCTTCAGTTGGCCGGCATCAAGAACCTTTGAGTCAAAATAAACGATATTCTCTCCGGAAATTATTACTGTGATATTTTCCGGACCCAAAGCTTCACCGGTCAGGGCTGTAGGAAGATCTATTTTTATCCCCGGCTGCACGACGAAATTCGAGGTAAGCAAAAAGAATATTAAAAGCAGGAATACCGTATTGATCAAAGGAGCTATTTCAATCTGTTCTAACCCGTGTTCCAGTTCTATGTGTCTCTTGAACCTCATACCACGATCTCCTACTCAGCAAGAAAATTTACCAGTTCGATAGACGCCTTTTCCATCTCCAGTACAAAATGTTTTACGCGATTGACTAAGTAATTATAAGCAACGTAGGCCGGGATAGCGACAACCAAGCCGGCAACCGTAGTAAGCAGCGCCTCCCATATACCTGCGGCCAAATCCCCGGGCATAACAGGGTGAAAGGCTGTGGCCTTCGCCTCGACAATCTGAAAGCACTTTACCATGCCCGTAACCGTGCCTAACAGGCCCAAAAGCGGACAGATATGGCCGATAGTCGCGAGCATCGGCAGGTTTTTTTCAAGTTTCGGGATTTCATACAACGAAGCATCTTCGATCGCCTCTATGATCTGGGGCCGGGGCCGGTCATATTTCAGGATCCCTGCCTTTAAAACCTGGGCAATCGGGCTTTTTGTACTGTCACAGATCTGCAAGGCCTCTTTTACTTCATGCCTCTTCATTTTTTCCAAAATCCTGCTTAAAAAATCCTGCGTATCGATTTTTATCTTATATAAATGCCGGAATTTTTCCAATATTATTGCAAAAGCAAAAATTGAACACAGGAGTATGGGCCACATTACCGGCCCGCCGGCAAGAAATAACCGCCAGAGACTAATTTTCCATAAATCCATCATCAACCCCCATTTTTAATGTTCGCCCGTATCCACTCAATTCTTTCTTTGGCGTATTTTGATTCTGCCGTTTCCATCGAGGCAACCTTTTTATAAATATTCAGCGCTTCTTTAAAATTTTCCTTATCTTCGTAAATCTCAGCCACCCTTAAGAGTGATTTCACCGTAAGGTTGTTATTCTCGGAATAAAGATACGGCACCTTAAGGTATTCCTCGATCGCCTCGAAGAGCTTGCCCTGCGTCTGTCTTATTTCGGCAATCTTAAATTGAATATCAGCCATCTCCTTTACCGGCACTAAATTCAGGCTCTTGTTATAATAGTCCAGGGCCTCGTCATAGCTGCGCATCTTGTAATAAATTTCACCGATTTTAGGATAAATCAAATGGTTGAGGTTCTGGTAATCTTCGAGTACCTCCTTGTAGGTTTTTAGGGCGAGTTCCAGTTTTTCCTGTTTTAAATAGATGTCCGCGATGGCGATAGCCGCGGTCCCGGCCAGATCCGACCTTCCAAATTCCGCAACCTTACGGAAATTATTTATCGCCTCTTCGTATTTAGATTCTTCTGCGAAGCTGACGCCGAGGGCATAATAGGCATCGGCAACGAGGTTGCTTTTCGAGAAATCCTGCACCAAGGAAGAAAAGTACCTGCGTGCCAGTTCAAATTCATTATTGCGGTAATAATATTCGCCCAGCCACCACATCACCTCGGGAGTCAGCTTGGAATCGGGATACCTGGAGCGCAATGACTTAAACCTTTCCATCGCCTCTTTTTCATTTCCCATCCGGTAAAAACAATCGGCTATTTCGTATTCGCATTTCTGGACAAGATCAGGGTCCTGGTTAAATGTTTTAGCGATATCACCAAAGACATCGATCGCTTCTGCGAATTTTCCCAAGTTGTATAAGCTTGTGCCCCAGAGGTACATTGCCTGGGATTTAAGAGAGCTATCTTTAAAATCCGATACAAATTTTTCAAAGATCTCGCGGCTGGCGCTATAATCCTCCCGTTGAAAATAGGCGAGGCCCAGGGCATAAGAGGCGTTATCTAAAAGTTTGGAATTGGGAAGGTTCGCCTTTAAAGCCTTAAATACCGTGATCGCTCCATCGTAATTAGAAAGCTTAAGCAGGCTTAACCCCAGCTGATATTGCACATAATCGCTGTAAAAATTATCGGGATAATTTTTCAATATCGTGTCGTAAGTATCGATCGCTTTATCGAACTCACCGGAATCCTGGTAAGCGTCTCCGATCTGGCATAATGCCGAAACCTTGACTATCTTGTCTTCGCTGATCTTGGCAATCTTGCGGAATTCATCTATCGCCTCTTTAAATTCGCCTTCCTTTAAAAATGCCCAGGCAAGGCCGTAATGCAATTTATCCAGTATGTCCTGCGGCGCTGAATTCGCTACCTTCTCTATGCCTTCTTTATAAGTTTTTATCGCCTCCTTGTATTCTGCCATATTATAAAGAACATCGCCCTCTCCGATATAACCCTGGGCAATTACCGCGGGGTCAACGGCCGAACCCATCAGATCCCTGTATAATTTTCCCGCCTCATTAAAAGATTTAGTCTCGGATGCCAGCACTGCCTTGCCAAGAAGAAAGGCGTCAGAATTGGCCTTTTCCAGATTTTCCTGTTTGACTTCCTGAAAATTATCGCCGGCTTCCTTATATTGTTTTAATTTAAGATAGGCCCAGCCGGCGCCCAGCCGGCAGAGAGTTTTTATTTTCTCATCCTGTGTCACTGCGGCAACACGGGAATACTCTCCAGCCGCATCCTCAAGATTATTTAAGTAGTAATCCGCTTCCGCAATATAGAAATTAAAATAAGAAACCTTTACCGGATCTTTGGCATATATTTTAAGGTAGTTTTTCAATTTTTCTTTAAGGTGGGAATAATCTTTGAGGTTATAAAGACATTCGACTATTTTAAAAACCGCTTCCTGGGCATAAGATTCCTTGGGGAATTTTTCTTCGATCAGGTTGAAATATTCCAAGGCCTTGGCGAAATCGTGCTCCTGGGAGAAGCACCAGCCAAGAGAATAATAGCCCGCAGGAAGATAGGAAGAATTGGGGAAACTGTCAATAACTTTTTGATAATACTCCCGCGCCTTTGGAAAATTATTACCCCTGAAGTGGACTTCCGCGATCCAGTAGTTGACCGCGTCCTGAATCTGGCTTGCCGAAGGATTATTCAGGAGTTCATCGAATTTATTCAAAGCGTCGAGAAATTTATTTTGATGGAAGTAGCATTCTCCTGTCAAGAGGTTCGCTTCTGCGGTCTCTTTAGAAGCGGGATAGTTTTTAAGGAAGCGTTCCAAGAGGCCCAGGCTGACTTCGTAAAAGCCATCCTCAAAGGCCTTGCGCGCGACAAAAAGCGCCTCTTCTTCTTTGGGGTCATCGGCAAAGCATAGAGGCGCGAAGCTTAAGGCGAGGAACGACAAACTAAGGAATAAAATTATAAATTTTTGCTTTTTGATTTTACGCATCATAGGAGGAATATATCACTTCTTCAACTGCCGTTCAATACCTTTCTCAAAAACTCACCCGTATAAGAACCTTTGAACCCGGCTAATTCCTCAGGGGTTCCGGCAAAGATAAGCTTGCCGCCGTTATCGCCCCCCTCCGGCCCCAGATCAATTATATGGTCGGCGCATTTTACCACTTCCAGGTTATGCTCAATGACGATAACCGTATTTCCTTTATCCACCAGCCGCTGCAAGACAGAGAGAAGCTTGTCGACATCCGCGAAATGCAGCCCGGTGGTCGGCTCGTCCAATATATACAACGTCCTGCCTGTAGAGCGTTTGCTCAACTCCGAAGAAAGCTTTACCCGCTGAGCCTCTCCTCCCGAGAGGGTGGTTGCCGACTGCCCCAGCTCAATGTAACCCAACCCTACATCATAAACCGTCGAGAGTGTATTCTTTATAGGCGGAATACCCGAAAATAACCCCAGGGCTTCCTCAACAGTCATTTCCAGCACGTCGGCTATTGACTTTCCTTTATATTTAACTTCCAAAGTCGCTTCGTTGAACCGTCTGCCCTTGCAGACGTCGCACTTGACATAGACATCGGGTAAAAAATGCATTTCAATTTTCTTTATCCCATCCCCAAGACAGGCATCACAGCGGCCGCCTTTGACATTAAAAGAAAATCTGCCCGGTTTGTATCCGCGAATGCGCGCCTCCGGCAATCTGCTGAATAAATCCCTGATATCGCCGAAAACACCGCTGTAAGTAGCCGGGTTTGAACGGGGGGTCCTTCCTATCGGCGACTGATCAACGACGATCACCTTATCAATGTGCTCTATACCGGTAATTTTGTCATAAAGCCCGGGTTTATCTTTGGATTTGTATAGTTTTTGCGCCAGCGCCGGATAGAGAATATCGCTGACAAGGGTGGATTTACCCGATCCGGAAACACCGGTAATACAGATAAAATTACCCAGGGGGAACCTGACATTTATGTTTTTTAGGTTATGCTCGCGGCAGCCGCTTACTTCCAAGTACCGGCCATCTTGCCACGGCCTTCTCTCTTTCGGCACGGCAATCGCTAATTCCCTCCTTAGATACTTGGCGGTAAGTGAATCGGATTTACTTAACAGGTCTTCCTTTGTGCCGGCAAAAATAACTTCTCCTCCGTGCCTGCCGGCGCCCGGGCCAAGGTCAACAATGTAATCCGCCAGGCGTATAGTCGTCTCGTCATGTTCTACCACGATCAAGGTATTGCCCAGGTCCCGCAATGATTTAAGCGTAGTGATTAATTTTGAATTGTCCCTCTGGTGCAGGCCGATGCTTGGTTCGTCCAATATATATAATACCCCTACCAGCCCTGATCCGACCTGGGTTGCCAGGCGTATCCTCTGGGCCTCTCCACCCGAGAGCGAAGAGCTTCTTCTTTCCAAGGTCAGATATTCAAGCCCCACGTCAATGCAAAACTGCAGCCGGCGGTTTATCTCCTTTAAAACCTGATGCGCAATGGTCTTCTGCCTGTCTGAAAGCTTAAGATCCTTAAAGAAATCCGTGCTTTCTCTTATGGATATCAGTGTAACGTCATGGATATTCTTGCCATTGATAGTAATTGCCAGGCTTTCCTTACGCAGCCGGCTGCCCTTACACGCCGGACAGGGCAGGCTGGACATAAAACGGGATATTTCCTCTTTTAAATAATCGCTGTCAGTCTGTCTAAACAACCGCTCTAAATGCGGGATAATTCCTTCAAAAGGCTTATTACCTACGATTTCTGCAGTGCCGTAAAGAATTGCCTTCTGGATGCTCTTACTTAATTTTTTATACGGCGTATCCAGGCCGAATCCCAGCCGGGAAGCAAGCTCTCTCATCAACCAGCGATAATAAAGGATATAGCCCCTGCCTCCCCTTTTCCAGGCTTCAATAGCGCCTTCATTAATCGTTTTGTTTTTATCCGGGATGATCAGGTCCGCGTCAAACTCAAGTTTCCTACCCAGGCCGTTGCAATCCGGGCAGGCGCCGTAAGGCGAATTAAAGGAAAAAATCCGCGGCTCTACCTCCGTATAACTTATACCGCATTTTACACAGGCGTAATTTTCATTAAAAACCAGGTCTTTGTTTTTAGCTGCTATTATAATGATCCCTTTGCCTGTCTTTAAGCCGGTTTCCACGGAATCGGTAAGGCGCTTTTTTATCTCCGGTTTTACGATCAACCTGTCCACGACTACTTCGATGCTGTGGGTTTTATATTTTTGCAGATTTATCTTTGCCGGTAATTCATGGATCTTCCCGTCAACGCGCACGCGGACAAACCCCGCTTTCAGCACTCGGCTAAAAATATCCTTATACTCGCCTTTTCTGCCGCTGATAACCGGCGCCAGCACCTGGACCTCTGTGCCTTGAGGCAAATTAAGTATTTTTTCCACTATTTCCTGCGAAGTCTGGCGCTCCACAGGCTGGCCGCATTGATAGCAGGCTATATTTCCGATACGGGCAAACAAAAGCCTCAGGTAATCGTAAATTTCCGTCTGCGTAGCGACGGTGGAACGGGGATTGCCTCCGGCTGTCCGCTGTTCAATGGAGATTGCCGGAGACAGGCCTTCGATATATTCAACATCCGGCTTCTGCAACTGCTCCAGGAACTGGCGGGCATAACTGGAAAGGCTCTCGACAAACCTTCTCTGGCCTTCGGCGTAGATCGTATCAAAGGCAAGGCTGGATTTGCCCGAACCGGACAAGCCGGTAATCACGATAAGCTTGTTACGGGGCAATTCCAAATTTATGTCTTTTAGGTTATGCTCTTTGGCCCCGCGGATAACGATAAATTCATTTTGCATTATTCACCAATGTTTTTTCCTTTCCCATCATCTTATAACATAAATTCAGGCGTTGATACAGAAAGAAATTTTTGCCCGGTGACTTGCGCAAAGCCAAGGCATAGCTTTCCGCTGCCTTAGTGATCTGGCCGGTGGCAAAATAATAATTCCCCCATACAACATCGGAAAGCGCAGTAGCAGGACAATAGCTGGAAAAATTTTTAACTTCCCGCAGCGCGTCTTCATATAACCCGGCAGCAAGATAATCGTCGATCAGGTCTTTACGCACCGGGTTGGGTTCAAGGTTATACTCCACTATCCTCTTATGAACCAGGAGGTCGTTATTCCAATATGCGTTATTTGCGATGCTCAACAAGCCGTAAAAGATCACAAAAACGCAAAGTATGACCGGCCCGATATTCTTAAACTTACTCAATAGCGAGAAGAACAAAATAAAGAAACCCGTTGAAGACAGGTAAACCCAGCTTTCCGCCATCATTGCCTGATGGAACATCGGATAACCGTCCAAGAAAAATAAAACCGGCAGCAGCCCGGTCAAAAACCAAAAAATCCCGAAACAAACCGGCTTGTTTTTTCTTGATCTTATTACTATCGCGGCGGAAAGTAAAACAGCTGCCCAGATAATCATTGCATTGGCTGCGGCCGGCTTCAAGATAAATTGCGTGCCCCGGAACAGGTGCAGCCCGAGCGGCAAAAACAATAGCCATAAATACCTGAATACAATATTAAAAAAATTAACCACCCTCAGGGGAAACGACAGGATCTCCGGATGCATAAACAATCCGCTATAGCCAAAAATATAAAACCTTAAACTAAAATAGGCTAGATTCAGCAGGATAAACGGGATAACAAACCTATAATCCCGGGTCTTTACTTTTTCCGTAAGCATGATCAGCGCGATAAATAAAAATAGGATCACGGCATTTTCCCGGCACAATAATGCCGCTGAAGCAGTGAATAAGCTTAAGGCATAAAGCTCGATCTTTCTCTCTTTATCTCTACGGATATATTTCAGAAAAAGGATCATACTGAGAAACATGAAAAAGGAACTTAGTAAATCCCCTCTTGATGAGATGTACACAGCTAGCGAAGAATTTAAGGGATGGATAAAAAATAGAATACTCACGAAGCCCGGCAATTTATTTTCTTTAAAAATTAAAGATAATAAATAATAAAGCAGGATGCTATTGAATAAATGCAGCAGGATATTCGTCAGCCGGAAACCAAAAGGCCTCAATCCCCAGATCCGGTAATCCATCCAGTAACTTAAGACCTGCAGCGGCCTGTACATCCGGTCATATAACGCAGGCCCTGCCCAGAAATCATAAAGCCCGGCCTTAAAGATCTGGGAAAGCTGCCTCGGTGATTTTAGCAATGGATTAGAGACAATCAGGGCCTTATCATCAAAAACAAAGCCATTTGAAAGGGCGCTAAAATAAATTGCAAAACAGACCAGGCCTAAAATAACTACAGTTAGTTTATTCATCGCAGGCGCATAAGTCCTTTAGCCTCTTCGATATTCTTTTTTGCCTCCTGATCTGCAGGATGTTTTTTTAACAGGCCTTCCCAAAGCGAGATTGCCTCTTCGAATTTACCCGCGTTGGCATAAAGCGCAGCAAGGTTTTTTATGAGCACAGTTGAATCCGGGCAGAGCTTCAGTCCCGCCCGCAGGAGTTTTTCTGCTTTCTGGAAAAAGCCGGAATCGGCAAGCGCAACTCCCAGCAATAGATACCCGTCAGTATCTGTCGGCTCCAGACGCAAAATTTTTTCACATATCGGTATTGCCTCATTATACATTTTATTGTGAACGAGAAAACCGGCGAAATTCTTTAAAACCAGCGTTGATTCCGGGACGCACTGTAAGGCAGCCTTAAAATTTTCCTGCGCCTCTTTGTTTTTGCCCTGTGCCCGGTAAATCAAGGCGATGTTATTATATGCCTCACTTGAGCGGGGATAAAGAATAACCGTCTTCTTGTATTCCTCCATTGCCTTATCCGTTTTAGCCAGATCATTATATATATTCCCCATAAGCAGGTGCGCCTCCCAGGCCGCAGGATGCCTGGAAAGTATAAACGCTGCCTGCCGATACGCTCCAAGATAGTCCTTTTTTTCAAAATATGCCGTCCCGAGGTTGACACGGATAATTTCCTGGTCAGGATTAAGGCGTAATAACCAATTATAAAAAACTATATCGTTCTTATAGCAGTAATTGCTTGATGCCGTAAGCCCTGCGTAAAAAAGGACTATTACAGCGATCAGGAATAATGTTATTTTTTCTGAATACCGCCTGAAATAAAGCAATATACCGGAAAACAACAGAAAAAATCCTGCCGAAGCGATATAGGCATAATGTTCGCAGAGGAGCGGACCGAATGCAAAGATCTTATCACCGAGCCTGACTACCGGAAGCATGGCTATCAAATAAAAAATACTGCCGAACAATACCGCCTTCTCCCGATAAAGAAACCATTTTATCAATATAAAAATAACTATCGCGGCAGTAATGGCCGAGAGAGCATATCCGCAGATAACACAGCCGCGAAACAACTCATGCTGCGCGCCTACCGGCAGGATGAGTTGACGCAGGTAATCCCATATGCCGGCGATACTCCCTGATGAGAACATTCCTGCGATTTGCAGTTTATCGCAAGGGATGAACCGGCTGCGCAGGAATATGTAAATAGCGGCAATAAAGAAAAACGGCAGCGAATAAAGAAACGACTCCCGTTTTTTCAACCCCCAGACAAAACCCGTAAGAATAATAAAAAGAGGCAAAAGTAAGGCATCTTCGCGGCAAAGAAAGGCAAAAATGAAAGACAAAAGCGCAAAGAAAAAATTTATTTTTTTCTTCGTCCTCCAGTAGTTAAGAGACGCCAACAGTGAATACAATATAAACGACATCTCCATCGGCACTGCCCGCACGGAAACAAACGTTACATCGGATACCTGGATAGGATGGATAGTAAATAAGCTGGCGGTAATCAGCGCTAGTAAATAATCATTAAACAGCCGGTAAACAAAAAGATAGAGAAGAAATCCGGCAAGCGAATGTAAAACGATACTTATCAAACGGTAGCCGGCGGGATTGAGTTTCCAGAAATGGTAATCAAACATATAACTTAAGGCCTGTAGGGGGCGGTAATATATTCCCTGGGAAGGATCTTCCGGGTGCTGGAAATAAAAAATGTCGGTTTTAAAAATCTGCGGTAAGAAGGAAATGTCCCTGATATAGGGATTCTTGACGATTACATATTGATCGTCAAAAATAAATTCATTATTCAAAGCATTGTAATAGAGGCAAAAACAAATAAAAAATAAGAACAGAAAAACCAGATAATTTTTCATTTTTTTAACTTGGCTTCGTGTATCTTCAGCATATAGGCGAGATTATACAGCGGCCCGGCAACTCCGGGGCTTAGGTCAACCGCCCTTTTAAAATTCAGAGCCGCTGCCTCAATTTTCCCCTGTTGCCAATTAATTAATCCTAGGTTATTATATGCCTCGTATGATCTAGGATTAAGGATGAGTGTTTTATTATACATTTCTATCGCCCGGACTAAATCACCTTTTGTCATGTAAATATTCCCTATAAGCAGATAGCAATCCCAACTATTCGGCTCTTTTTCCAAGGTGAGCCCTGCCTGCTCCATTGCCTGAGCATACATCCCTTTCACATAATAGGCGTTTCCCAGGTTTAGATGAGCGATTACATTGTTTTTATCGATACTCACGATATAGTTATAGAAAGTGATTTCGTCTTTATAATGCAAGCTGGCCGCTATCGTCAGGACCGAAAAATATATACAGATTACAGTGAGCGCCAATTTTGCGATCCTGCGATAAACAGAATATAGCCTTAAAATAAAATAAGCCAGAAGGAAAGAAAATCCGATAGATGCATTATAAACATAATGCTCGGTTAAAAGAGGGCCGAAATATTTTATAGTTTCATCGAGATTGACGATCGGCAATAAACCGATAAAGTACATTGTTAAGCCAAAAATAATTATTTTATTCTTCTTCTTAAGGGCCTTAATAAAAAGACATACAAAAATCAGAAATGAACAGATAATAAAAATATATCTGACAATGGGATTGATATGGAATAATTTTACTTTTAGACCTAAAGGAAGCACGAGCTGCCAGAAATACTCCTGGGTATTAAGAAGGAAGGCGGTTATCTCGGCGGGATGAAAAAATGATGAGACAGCGAATTTATCGCAAGGCATAAATATATTGCGTAAGCCAAAATATAATAAGGCTATTAGAAGATAAGGAGTTAAAAGAATGGGTATTTTTTTCTTATCGATTTTCATGAATAACGCGCAAATAAAAAGATAAAAAGGCAGCAGCAAGGCGCCTTCTCTGGTCAGAAACGCGCCGATGCACAATAATAACGAAAGATAATAGTACCTCCTGCCTAAGCCGGTTAAATAACGCAGGAAACTAAGAATAGAAAAAAGGATAAAAAACATCTCCAGCAGGTTTGACCTGCCGGCAATAAAAGTAACCAGGCAGACATGGGCTGGATGGATACAGAAAATAAGGCCGCTTAATAATGCCAGGATTTGATTTTTGAAGATCAAATAGATGATAAAAAATATGAAAAAGCTATTCAGGCTTTGCAGAATAATATTGTCGATACGGTATCCCAGGGGATTTAACTTCCAAGTTAAATATTCAAAAGAATAGCTTAGTATCTGAAACGGGCGGTAATATTTACTAAAAATACCTGTACCCTGGGGATGAAAATGAAAAACATCGGTGGTAAATATTTTTTGAATCGAAAAATTTTGGACATAGAGATTATCAACGATTAAAAATCTATCGTCTAATACAAAGCCATTGCCCAGGGATTT
>CAIRWO010000046.1 GCA_903882345.1 Candidatus Omnitrophota bacterium
AGAAATCTTCTGCTCGATGATTTCTTTACCGTTTAATCCGACATCTACCTTCTTGATATAATGGCTATCCGGGGTGCTAACATTATGGTAAATTATTGCCTGGAGTATTTTTGTTGCCGGGTCATAAGAAATCTTTATGTCTGAGGGCGGATGCGCGTAGGAAAACGCGTAAAGAATAAAAACAAAAAACAGCGCCATAATTAACTTTTTCATGACTAGCCTCCTTTTTTCGCAAGCTTCAGTTTATTTAATACGGGTACTGCGGCATTCAAGATAAGCAAACTGCACAGTTCCGCGTCAAACTTGACCCCTGTCTGTGTGAGGACAAAGATTGCTGTCGCAAGCAGCGTACCGAAAACTATCTTTCCCAAAAAATTTACCGGCGTTGTCTTTGGCTCGATCGCCATCACAAAAATGTAAAAATAGCTCAGGTATCCGAAGACATTCAGGAGATTTATTTTTTGCAGCATTGCCTGGCCTCCGAACAAGATCAGGCTGGCAAGAAAATAGCTGAAAATTATTTCCAGTTTGCGGATCTTATAGGAAAAATATAATCCTGCAGGTACAAGAACATACCAAAGATAAGTGCCCCGCCACTGCGTTGTCGCGCCAAGCAGGATGATCACGCTAAAAATTCCCAATGCCGCCGGGTTAAATATATGCCTGCCTTTTATCCTGATGAGATGCTTTGAGCCGATGGCAATCACGCAGGCCAGGCAAATAACCCATAAACGCTGGTCGCTGGAAAACACAAACCCGATAATTAAGCCGGAGATCAAGGAACTGGAAGTTATGGCCAGCCTTTTTTGTTTAAGGTAGGTGAATGCGCTATCCGCAGCTGCCGCGGAAATCACAGCAAAAAGCAGCACAAGCAGAAAACGGATGTCTTTATCGAGAAACGAGACGCAGAGCGCGAAGGTGGATAAGAAAATGGCTAACTGGGGCTTTATAGAAATCGGTTTCATTTTTTTCCGCAACAGCCACAGCCACCGCCGCCGGATAATTTTTTAAAAATAAACAGGACAATCACTATTCCCAGGATTATTGCCATACCGGTCATCATCTTTTACCTCCCTAAAAATATTATACACCCAAAAATAAAAATCAAACAGGTTTCTTATACCTGCGCATCAATAGAGAATTACCCACCACGGATAGAGAACTTGAGGCCATAGCCAGAGAAGCGATTGCCGGGTTAAGCAGGAATTTAAACAACGGATAAAGGATCCCCGCGGCAACCGGGATGCCGATGATATTATAAAAAAACGCCCAGAAAAGATTCTGCTTGATCTTTTTCATTGCATAGGCCGATAGGTCCATGGCCGCGACCACATCCAGAGGATCGTCTTTTAATAAAACAACGTCCGCGGACTCTATCGCCGCATCTGTGCCGGCGCCAAGGGCAATGCCGATATCTGCCTCAGCCAGTGCCGGCGCATCGTTAATACCGTCGCCGACCATTGCCACGCTCAGGCCTTTAGCGCGTAATTTTTTGATCTCTTTAGCCTTATCCTGCGGCAGGACTTCCGCAATTACCTTCTCTATGCCCAGCTGCCGGGCAATTGCTTCGGCAGTAATGCGGTTATCGCCAGTGATCAACAAAACCGCTTTACCGGATTTCTTTAAAATATCCACTGCCCTAAGAGCAGACTCCTTCAGGGTATCAGAAACCGCCACCACCCCTATAATCTTATCTTTATAAGCTACGGCCATGGCTGTCTTTCCGTTTTTCTCAAGCGCGGTTAATTTATCTTCCGGAAAATCAATATCCATGCCCCGCTCGTTAAATAGCTTCTGGTTACCCAAAATAATTATTTCCGACTGAAAGCGCGCAATCACGCCTTTTCCCGTAAGGGAATTAAATCCTTCCGGCTCGGGGATATCCAAACCCTCTTTTTTTGCTGCTTCAACCACCGCCTCTGCCAGCGGGTGCTCTGAGCGTTTCTCCGCGATTGCCGCAAACCTCAATACGTCGGTCCTGGAGAAATCGTGCAGCGGAATAATATCTGTTAATCCGGGCTTGCCCCGGGTTAAGGTACCGGTCTTATCAAACAC
>CAIRWO010000047.1 GCA_903882345.1 Candidatus Omnitrophota bacterium
ATATACTTATCATATGCGGGCAACTCCCGCTTAAAGTCTATGGCCTTTTGATGGAAAAAATTATTTATATAAACGGCAAAGCTTTCACCGCCGGTATTCCTTAATTTAACGGCATAATAAGGAGACCATAAAATATCCCTTTCCGCAAACCCAACGGTAACAATAATCGCTACTATAAAAAGGGACTTGAGGACAATGCCTTTCTCTTTATGATCAATAAAAATAATAACTATCCCTGCCAGGAGAAACCAGGTATAAGCCGGAGAGCGAAAAAGAGCAAGTATGCTAAAAGCGAAAATTCCTATCAGGCTCCCAAAAATATTAACCGAGTAGCCATATAAAGGATGGAATTCTTTTATCAGTTTACCTATCTTCTGCCCGATGGGTATGAAAATTCCAGCCGTCAATATAAATGTCAATCCGATAAGCTGTGTAATGGAAATTTTAAAAGAATAAATATTGTGATAAAGCAGATTGTTTTTATAGTAATAACTCCATATCCAAGTTTGGGCATCGGCAGGAAGCTCAACTTGGATATAATTCAATAGCAGGACGAGGAATACATAACCTGCTAAGAGAAACGGGAATAAATTAAAAAGATCGCGCTTATTATCTGAAAAAAGTAAACCAAGGCCCAATCCCAGGAAGGAAGCTATTAGTATAATATTTGAAAAAAATGCGATAGAAAAAATATGTGCCGGGCACCAGCGGATCAGGCTAAGCTCGAGGAAAAGACTTAAAAAACTAGCTAAAATCAACTTTATCTTTGTTTGCCGCATAGTAGTTTTTAATTCTTATTTTAAGCTGGAAGGATTAATTCGTGTCTCTATTCCTTAAACATGTCTTCCTGTTTTTCTTTGTTGTAGTTGACGCCGAAATGCTCATAGGCGAGTTTTGTTGCCAGCCTGCCGCGGGAAGTGCGCTTAAGGTATCCGGTCTTTAAAAGATAGGGTTCCACGGTATCTACGATCGTGTCGACTTCTTCGTTAAGGCTTGCGGCCAGAGACTCAACCCCCACCGGACCGCCTTCGTATGTTCCCAGGATCAGCTTCAATACCTTGCGGTCCATATCGTCAAAGCCGGCCTTGTCAATTCCCAGATCATTGAGCGTCTTTACGGCAACATCAAAGGTTATCCTTTCGACCTTCTGGACCTGCGCGTAATCCCTGATGCGCCGCAGGAGGCGGTTGGCAATACGCGGGGTGCCTCTTGCCCGCCGGGCAATTTCCGCTGCCGCTGCGTCATCTACATTCATCCCTAAAACCTTGGCGGAATTATTGATAATTTCAGATAAATCCTCGACTGGATAAAAATCAAGATGAAAGAATATCCCGAACCGGCTGCGTAACGGACCGGATAAAAGCCCGATCCGCGTCGTGGCAGCTACGAGGGTAAACGGCTTAAGGTTAAACTTGATTGTCTTGGCATACGGCCCCTTATCGATCACAAAATCGATCTGAAAACACTCCATCGCCGGATAAAGGAATTCCTCAACCACATGGGAAAGGCGGTGCATTTCGTCGATAAAAAGGATATCGCCTTTTTCCAGGTTAGTAAGTATGCCGATAAGATCCCCTGCCCTGGTGATTGCGGGCCCGGAAGTGGCGGTTACTTTTGTACCCATCTCATGGGCAATGATATGGGCGAGGGAAGTCTTGCCCAGCCCCGGCGGCCCGGAAAAGATCACGTGTTCCAAGTGTTCCTTCCTCTGCTTAGCCGCGGTAAGGCAGATTTTGAGGTTATCTACGAGGTCTTTCTGACCGACAAATTCACTGAGGCGCTTCGGCCTCAGTGAGATATTTAAAACAATATCCTCGTCGCTCTCCTGCTGATTGCCAAAGATCTTATCCCGCAGCCGGCTGTCTTCGGAAAAATCCTTCGGCTGCTCAATTAGCTTCTCTCGGGTTTCTTTCTTCATAAGGTATTATGTTTTCTTTGTTCCTGACGATCTCTATTTCGTCAAACAGCCCTTTTTGACGGGCAACGATCTCTTTCATCCTGATCAATTCAAGTATTGCCAGAAAAGTGACGATTACTTCGATTTTATGCTTTGCCCTGGCGAATAACTGCGAAATTTTCATTGACGACTCAACCAGGAGCAGGTGCAAAATCTGATGCACCTTCTCTTCAATGGTAAATTCGTCCTTGATCACTTCATAAAATAAATTCTTGGGGACGTCTTCCAGG
>CAIRWO010000048.1 GCA_903882345.1 Candidatus Omnitrophota bacterium
ATATTTTCGATATTTTCGGTACGATTAGGCGAGGGACTGACTAGTTGTTATCTCTTCTCTCCTCTTAAATATTGCGCTGCCAGTTCCGGCGGGGTGGGGACAACGTAAAACCCCGAGCCCCATTCGAACCCGGCTACACGCATTAATTTCGGCATAAACTCGATGTGCCAGTGATAGCCTTCGGTGCCAGTCTCGCCGTTTGCCGGCGACGAATGAACAATAAAATTATAGGAAAGATTGCCAAAGATATTTTTTACACGGGCGATTGTATCCTTTATTATTGAAGCAAGGTAAGGTATTTCTTCAGGCGTAAGGTGCGAAAAATAAGCGTGATGTTGTTTGGGGGTTATCCAGATCTCAAAAGGAAACCGCGAGACAAACGGGCAAAAGCTTAAGAAATGGGCATTTTGCGAGACGATCCTTTCTTTGTCTTCCAGTTCTTGCCGGATCATATCGCAGAAAATACAGCGCTCGCGAAATTCAAAGTAGGCCCGCGCGCCTTTGATTTCTTCAAGGGCATTCTTAGGAACCATGGGTAGTGCGATCAGCTGCGTGTGCGGGTGTTCAAGTGAAGCGCCGGCAGCCGGGCCGTAGTTTTTAAAAATCATTATATATTTGAAACGTTTATCTTTTGTCAAATCAAGCGACCTGCGGCAGCACATTAAAATTATTTTTTCGACCTCCTCGTCTACTAGATCGGGGATGTCCTTGTCATGATAGGGCGTATCGATCAGCACTTCATGCGCGCCGATGCCGTTGGAGAGATCATATATGCCTATGCCCCTGCGGTCTATGTCGCCTTCGATCTTGAGCGCCGGGAATTTATTCGGGACAACCCTTACCTGCCAGCCGGGGGTATTGGCCTGAGTGTTCAGATCCCGGCAAGAGTCTATTTCCGTGGGCGTCATTGACTCGTTGCCATAACAGAACGGGCAGAGCCCGCCTTTCTGGGTATGCGTTTCGCATTCATAATCCGCCGGCGTATTGGGGTGGTCGGTCTCCATGATTACCCACCTGCCGACTATAGGGTCCCTTCTTAGATCACCCATTTATACTGTTACCTCTCTTAAAAATTTTGCCGCGTCTTCAGGCGTCAGCGGGCAAATGTAAAATCCCGTGCCCCATTCAAAACCCGCCACGCGCGTAAGCCGCGGGATAATCTCAATGTGCCAATGATAATCGTAGTCTACGGTTTTCCAGTAACCGGTTTTTTGTCTTCGGAAAGGCGCGGTATGAATGACATAATTATAAGGAGGGTCGTTTAAGCCCTTCTTTAACTTTAAGAGGACCTTTTTTAGTATCCGTCCTAGGTTAAGCCGCGCCTCCATATCAAGATTGACAAAATCGCAGGAATGCGTTTTAGGGAAGATCCAGGTTTCAAAAGGAAACCTTGCGGCAAACGGCGCGACGGCGATAAATCCGTCTAAATCAAGAATGACCCTGTCCTTTGTTTCGATTTCCTGTTTTATCAGGTCGCAAAATACGCAGCGCTCGTGGTAATTGAAATACTGCCTTGCTCCCACGAGCTCTTCTTTGACGCGTTTGGGGTTTACCGGTGTGGCGATCAACTGCGACTTTGCGTGGTTGATCTTACCGCCCCCGGCTAGCCAGCCATGGTTTTTAAATACCATTACGTATTTAAACCGTTTGTCCCGCTCAAGGTCCAACATCCTGTCGATGTAACAGGTTATAATCTTTAAAATTTGTTCGTCGCTTAATTCTGTTATGTCGGTAGCGTGCTCTTTGGTCTCGATGATTACTTCGTGCGCGCCGATACCGTTCATCAGGTCATAGATGCCCTTGCCCCTGCGTTCCAACTCGCCTTCTATTCTTAAAAACGGGGCAATGCTTGGGACAACCCTTAATTCCCATCCCGGCCCGTTTGGGGCTGTGGATTTCGGCCGCAGCGCATATATCTCTTGCGGCGTGCTGGATTCGTTACCTTCGCAAAAAGGGCAGGGTTTCATTTCTGCCGGGTTCTCATTAGTGAGGCAACTGAACTGGTCAGGCCTTTTTGCGCGGTCAGTGGCAATAATTACCCACCTGCCGATGATCGGATCTTTACGTAATTCAGGCATAGGTTCACAATTTTAACATAGATTGGTTAAAATTCAACTATTTTTTGACGGAAAGGACGTCACCGGGGGCAATTTTGTGGCCGGCAGTAAATTCCGCTGCCGTCATTTCTCTCTTTCCTTCTATCTGTAATTCTTTGATCATCAGGTTTCCTTGCTTTGCCGCTACAACTATGCCTTCTTTTGAAATAGCAATGATTTCTCCCGGTAAGCAGTTATGCGCCGGCGAATTTATGATTTCCGCTTTAATTATTTTAATCATTTTTGTTTTGTAATAGGTAAAGGCAGCCGGCCAGCCGCTTAGGCCCCGGATTAAATCATAAACCTCTTCGGCTTTTTTATCCCAAGCGATGAGGCCATTTTCTTTTTTGAGCTTGGGGGCGAAGGTAGCCTTTTTTTCATCCTGAGGGGTTAATGCGTAATTATTACCGGCAATTGCGTTGAGCGTTTGTATCAATAGCGGCGCAGCAAGCATGGCTAACCTGTCTTCCAGAGAAATAGCATCA
>CAIRWO010000049.1 GCA_903882345.1 Candidatus Omnitrophota bacterium
GATTAGTTGCTTTTCGACTTCACGATACTTATGGCATACCTCTTGAGTTAACTAAAAATTGGTGGGAAGATAGAATTAAAATAAAATTTGTGGAAGTTAATTATGCTAGCGCTATTGATAAAGGACTTGAAGAACAGAAGGCTCGTTCTAAATTACATAGTAGTATGAAGGGGGATGTGTTTGGTTCTGATGCGTTAAAATTAAAAGTTGCTGCTGCCAAATTTTCCGGTTATAAAGCCTGTGAGGCTTCCGGTAAAATATTAGCGCTCGTACAAGATAACAAAGAAGTAAAGAAGGCTGCTAAGGGCGAAGAAGTAAGAATCGTGCTTGATAAAACCGTATTTTATGCCGAGTCCGGCGGCCAAGTCGGCGATACCGGCGTATTGGTTAAAGGAAAAAATATTTTTGAAGTCATAGATACGCAAAAATTAGGGAAAGTAATATTTCATATCGGCAAGGTCAAGGAAGGAAGTTTTAAAAAATCCGATTTAGTTTCTGCGAAGCTAGATTTAGAGCGCCGGCTGGCGATTGCCAGGAATCATACGGCTACGCATCTCTTGCAGGCAGCTTTAAGGCAAGTCCTTGGCGCGCATGTGCAACAGCAAGGTTCTTTGGTCGAGGCAGGCCGTTTGCGCTTTGATTTCAGTCATTTTAAGGCCTTAAGCGATGAAGAGCTTGAGAGGATGGAGGAGATGGTTAATGGTTATATCCTGGAAAACCATTCGCTTTTAGCAAAAGAAATGCCTCTGGCAACCGCTAAAAAGACAGGTGCTCTGGCTTTTTTTGCCGAGAAATACGAAGGTAAGGTACGCGTAGTTTCTATTGCCGGTTTTTCCCGCGAGTTTTGCGGCGGCACACATCTTGGCTCTACCGGCCAGATCGGCTTATTCAAGATTATCAGCGAAGGCTCGGTTGCCAGCGGCATAAGAAGGATCGAGGCAGTAACCGGGTTTACGGCTTTAAAGGCAGTAAAACAGGAAAAAGAAAAAATGGCTGTTGAATTGGAGAAGCGGCTTAGCCGGATAAAAGAACTGGAGAAGCAGCTCAGCGCGCAGAAAATAAATACTGCCCGTTCTTCCGTGGATGAACTTATTCAGTCAGCTGAGGCAATTGGAAACATCAAGCTTATTGCTAAAGTTATAGCTGATGCTGATATGGCGGGTTTGCGCAGTGCCGTAGACCTGATCAAGCAAAAAATAACGAGCGCGGTGATTATTTTGGCATCCGCTGGTTCAGGCAAGGCCTTGTTGGTTGTTGGCGTAACCGCTGATTTAACTGCAAAAGGCATAGATGCTTCGGAGCTCGTGGGAAAAATCGCCAATTTTATCGGCGGCTCCGGAGGCGGCAGAAAAGATTTTGCCCAGGCAGGAGGCAATAATCCCGCGGGGCTGGAGCTAGCGTTGGAAGAATTAAAAAAGATCCTTACCCAACTAAAGGTGTAGAGATGAAAATCATACGCTTTAATAGTAAGAAACTGGAAAAGATCTATAACTGCCGTTTTAACCATTCAAAGCGGGTAGGGGAAAAGGTAAAGCGCATTATCGATGATGTAAGGCTTTTTGGCGACGACGCGCTGCTGAAGTACACGAAAAAATTCGATAAGGTTAAGATGACCCCTCGCCAGCTAAAGGTATCGGCGATCGAAGTCAGCGGCGCTTATCAAAGCATCAGCCCGGACTTTGTTTCCAGCCTGAAGGTGGTCATTGAGAATATAAACCGGTTTTACGCTAAGACGATCAGAAAATCATGGAGGATGAAAGGCGGCGACGGATTGGTGCTGGGGGAAAACTATACGCCGCTTGAAAAAGTGGGGGTTTATATCCCGGCAGGCACAGCACCCCTTGCTTCTACGGTTTATATGACCGTGCTTCCGGCAAAAATTGCCGGGGTGAAAAAAATCGTTTTGATCAGCCCGCCGGATAAGACCGGCCACATTAACCCGCATATTTTGGTGGTGGCAAACCTTTTAAAAGTCGATGAAATTTACCGCGTGGGCGGGGCGCAGGGTATTGCCGCACTTGCCTACGGCACAAAGACGATCCCCAAGGTTGATAAGATCGTCGGCCCCGGCAATATCTATGTAAGCGAGGCAAAGCGGCAGGTATTCGGGATAGTGGATATCGATATGATCGCCGGGCCTACGGAACTGGTGATCATTGCTAACCGCCATAGCGATCCCAAATTTATTATTGCCGATTTAAAGGCGCAGGAAGAGCATGCCGGCGGCCTGGCAATATTGATAACTAATTCCAAGAGCCTGGCTAAGGAGATCGAGGCGCAGGCCGGGGACATCAACGGTTTTATCATCCTGACCAAGAATATCGAACAAGCAGCAGAGGCGGCTAATAAGATCGCGCCTGAACATTTGGAGATCCTTGTGAATAATCCGCAGCGGATGCTTAAGCATATCCGTAATGCCGGAGCAATATTCCTCGGGCCGTACAGCCCGGTTGCTGTTGGGGACTATGTGGCAGGCCCAAGCCATGTGCTTCCTACTGCCGGGACAGCAAGGTTTTTCTCCGGGCTTTCTACGCTTGACTTTATCAAAAGTAACCATATAATTAGTTATTCCAAAAAGGCATTGGAGAAGGTTCGTGAGCCGCTGGAGAAGATCGCAGGGATCGAAGGATTAAGTAAGCATATTGAATCGGTAAAAGCGAGATTTCAGTAATAAGCACCGGGCGGGTCCTGTCTGTTGATTTACCCCGTCCGTGCTCACATTCGTTGCGCGCGGGCGGGGTCCCCAAATCAGCAGCCACCCGCCCAAAGCTGAGTAATGTATTCCTAGGCGAGGAGAGAAAATGAGAAAGGTTGAAAAAAAGAGAAAGACCAGTGAAACTGAAATCGTTGTGAAATTAAATATTGACGGTTCAGGAGCATCTAGAGTTAGAACGGGCATTGGCTTCTTAGATCATATGCTAGAGTTATTTGCTTTCTGGGGATTATTTGATTTAGAAATTACTGCGGCGAATTGTGATTTAAATGTAGATATTCATCATACAAATGAAGATGTTGGTATTGTTTTAGGCCAAGCTTTTAAAGAAGCATTGGGAGATAAACACGGGATTAAGAGGATCGGGTTTGCTTCTGTGCCGATGGAAGATGTAATTGCTAACGTTACAGTGGATATTAGTGGTAGGGCTTGGTATAAATTAAGAGGTTCGGCAACTGCCTCAATCAAGGCCGGAATAGACGATTATAGTTTTGATGATGCTCAGCATTTTTTTGATGCATTCACCAAACACTTAGGTATGAATTTAA
>CAIRWO010000050.1 GCA_903882345.1 Candidatus Omnitrophota bacterium
AGGAGTGCCGCAATGCTGGCGGCATTCTGCAAAGCAGAACGAGTTACCTTTGTAGGATCGATCACGCCTGCTTCGATCATATCCACGTAAGCATCCTGATTTACGTCATATCCGATGTTCGTCTTTTCCTGCTTGATGCGCTGCGCGACTACCGAACCTTCCAGGCCGGCGTTTTCCGCTATCTGCCTTAAAGGTTCCTCAATCGCCCTTTTTACGATATCCACGCCGATCTTTTCATCGCCTTCAAGCTTAAACTTATCCAGCGCCGCTATAGTCCTCACCAGCGCGACACCGCCACCAGGGACGATCCCTTCCTGAGAAGCTGCGCGGGTTGCATGTAAAGCATCTTCCACGCGGGCCTTCTTTTCCTTCATTTCCGTTTCGGTAGCAGCACCGACATTGATTACGGCTACACCACCGGCAAGCTTTGCCAGCCGCTCCTGGAGTTTTTCCTTGTCGTAATCAGAATCCGTATCTTCTACCTGTTTCTTGATCTGGGCAATACGCGCGTTAAGGCTGGCGGTCTTGCCGGCACCTTCAACAATTGTCGTATTCTCTTTGTCAATCTTTACCCTCTTTGCCCTTCCTAAATCTTCGATATCCACGTTTTCCAGTTTAATCCCGAGGTCTTCGGTAAGCGCCTTACCGCCGGTCAAAACGGCGATATCTTCAAGCATTGCCTTACGCCTGTCACCATAACCCGGGGCCTTAACCGCACAGGCAACAAAAGTCCCGCGGATCTTATTTACTACTAAAGTTGCCAGTGCCTCGCCTTCAACTTCTTCGGCAATGATCAAAAGAGGCTTCCCCGTGCGGGCAATCTTCTCAAGAAGCGGCAGGAGATCCTTAAGCGAAGCTATCTTTTTTTCATGAATCAGAACATAAGGATCTTCCAATAAACACTCCATTCTTTCCGCGTCGGTGACAAAGTACGGAGAAAGATACCCCTGATCAAATTGCATGCCTTCTACGGTCTCAAGCGTAGTGGCAGTTGATTTAGCTTCTTCTACGGTAATTACACCGTCTTTACCAACCTTATCCATTGCTTCCGCGATCAACTCGCCGATAGCCTCATCGGAATTGGCGGCAATAGAAGCAACCTGAGCCAGTTCCTTTTTATCTTTTACAGGTGTCGAAAGCTTCTTTAATTCTTCTACAACCTTCTCCACTGCTTTCTCGATCCCGCGCTTTAAACCCATGGGGTTTGAACCGGCAGTAACGTTCTTTAAACCTTCGCGGTAAATCGCCTCAGCCAAAATCGTGGCTGTGGTTGTGCCGTCTCCGGCAATATCAGAGGTCTTTTCCGCGACTTCCTTGACCATCTGAGCGCCCATATTTTCAAAGGGATCCTCAAGATCAATTTCCTTAGCTACGGTAACGCCGTCCTTGGTAATCGTGGGAGAACCGAATTTTTTGTCAATCACGACATTGCGGCCCTTTGGCCCCAGGGTTACCTTGACTGCAGCAGCCAGCTGCTCCACGCCGCTTAAAATCTTCCGGCGTGCCTCATCCTTAAACAATAACTGCTTTGCCATAATTCCTCCTTTTATAGAATCATAAGAATATCTTCTTCTTTTATAATCAATAACTCCTCGCCATCTTTAGTTGTGAATTCATTACCGGAATACTTTCCGTATAGGACCTTGTCACCAGCCTTAACTTTCAACGGTACTACACTCCCACTATCCAGGAGCTTACCCTCACCAACTGCTACGACCTCTCCGATCTGAGGTTTTTCTTTAGCGGTATCAGGCAACAAAATTCCACCCTTGGTTTTAGTGTCGGCCTCTAAGGGCTTAACAACCACTCTGTCGTACAACGGTTTACCTATTGATTGATTCTTCATCTACCCACCTCCTCTTAAAATATTTTGTTGGTTTGAACCTGTGCCTTTTTAGCACTCTGTTTTATAGAGTGCTAATTATAAAATAAAAAAATTTATTGTCAAGTATTTTTTTATTCCTGCTTCCTCCAGCCCTGATCAATCGAGCCTTTACCGTCTTCAACCCCGGTCACTACGAATTTATCGTTATAGTACTCAAAATTTACCTTAATCGGCGTAGTAACGGTATAATAATAATCCTCCGGGTAGGTTACGTCAGGAGAATGATACCTTTCCGCAAAAAGTTTTTCCGTCAGGTTTATAACCGCCTTGTAAGGATCGATCATCGAATTTGATTTGAGCACATCCATGTTTATAACTGTATAAGAAAAATCCCTCAGGTAATAATTACGGTGTATCCGGGGCCCGAATTCGGTCAGGTTCTCCCAATGCTGCTCGATTATGGTGTTAAGTTCCAGCGACCTCTTCTTTTTCTGCTGGGAAATCCAGTCCTGCACTGCTGAACCTAACTTGGCCTGCAGGCCGGCGGCGATCTTCTTGTTATCTTTTTCCTTTTGGGCATCGATTGTTTTTATTGCTTCTTCAAAGCCTTTTTTTACGGATTCCGTTAACGGTTTTTCTCCGCTGGAGAGATTCTCGCCTTCGGTTTGGTTATCTGGGTGAGAAAGGCATACGCTGCAAGGCAGGAGAAAAAAAACTATAATTATAAAAATCCGCTCTATCTTATTGTTCATAGCGCTTGAAGATATCCCTCTTTCCCTAGGAAGTAATTCTAACATAATAAGCCGAGATTGCAACAAGTAAACAATATCTTTTAGGACCGTTTCCTTCGGAACTTATTCTATTGCATATAATTATAAGGAAACGGTCCTGTAACATGGTATAATATTACAAAAGGATGAACGGATGACTAGGTTACCAAAACCCGCCCTGCTATTAATCCTTACCTTGTTATTCTTTGGCCTTCCGGCGGTTAGCGGCGCAATGAATGGAATAGACTCAAAGGGGCTTTTCAACTTTCTTCCCGCTCCATGGCTGCTCCAGCCTGCCGGCGATTCAGTTGATCTTAAGGCAAAGGATTTTCTCGAATTTAAATGGAAGCCCGACCTTTCGGTGAATACGGACTATTATGATTTCCGGCTTTACAAAGGTTATGCTATGTTGGCCTCGACATTGATCTTAAAGCAGCGGGTGGACGCCAACGAATCTTCCTTTAAGATCGCTGCGGCTACCTTTGAAAACGGACAAGTATACACCTGGTCGTTACGGCGCATTATCCTCACAGGGGAAAAAAGCGATAAAAGCTTCAGTTCCTTTAAAGTTGCAAAAGATTAAAGATCAGATTTAAGCCTTTCAGCGTTAAACCAGTGTCTATGAAATCAATTGCCTGGCAGTATTTCTTCATTAGCTTAACGCTGCCGCCTGTAGCGACCACAACCGCATCTCTTCCTATCTTAAGCTTTATTCTCCTCGCCAGTTCATCAGTAAGCGCGGCAACCCCATAGACGATCCCGCTCAAGATACTGCTTTCCGTATCGCGGCCGATAAATTCTTTAGGCCGCTTAAATTTTATTTCCGGCAGGAGCGCTGTTCCTAAATGCAGCGCCTTTAAAGACATATCTAGCCCCGGCAAGATCATCCCTCCTAAATATTCTTTCTTGCGGGAGATCACATCAAAGGTAATTGCCGTGCCGAAATCTATTGCAATTAAAGGGCTGCCGTAAAGCGTTGCAGCGCTAAAGGCATTAACCAGGCGGTCCTGCCCTACTTGCTTAGGGTGACGATAGAGATTTTTTATCGGGACCCTGACGTTCTTACCTACTACAAGGGGCTGATTACCTAAAAACTTCTTCAGGCTAGCCGCTAAAACCATCGTTGCCTTTGGCACAACGCTGCAAATTATGGCGCTGGAAATGTCCGCACCAGCAATATGCGCCTTTAATCTTTTGAGGCTAAAACCAGCGGTAGGTATGTCAAATTTCCCCACCAGGCTGTTGCGCTCAAACAGCCCATAACTAGTATTGGTATTACCTATATCGATGGCTAAGAGCATCTCTATCCTTAGTTATGGTTTAAGTTCTTTGATCTTGTCCCTGATCTGCGCTGCTTTTTCAAACTGCAGGTTCCTGGCTGCCAGTTCCATTTCATATTCCATTTCCGCGATATACTTATTCAACTCATACGCTTCTTTATTTTCCCCTGTCAGCTCCATTACCAGGTTTTCTGCCTCTGCCAGATCCTCAATGCCTTCTTTTATCGCCTTCTCTATAGAGCGCGGGGTAATATTGTTTTTTCTGTTAAACTCAAGCTGAATCTTCCTGCGGCGGCTGCTCTCCTCGATCGCCCGCTTCATCGAACCGGTTACAGTATCGGCATACATGATTACCGTTCCATTGATATTGCGCGCTGCCCTGCCGGAAACCTGTATCAAGCTGGTTGCCGAACGCAGGAAACCCTCCTTATCCGCATCCAGGATGGCGACCAACGAAACCTCGGGCAGATCAAGGCCCTCCCTAAGCAGGTTAATACCAACTAAGCAATCAAATTCTTTTTTTCTTAACTCGCGGATGATTTGCGAGCGCTCAATAGTATTGATTTCCGAATGGAGGTATTTTACCTTTAATTTCTTCTCCTGTAAATAAACCGTCAGGTCCTCGCTCATCCTTTTTGTTAAAGTAGTAACAAGGACGCGTTCATTAGCTTGCGCCCGTTTTTTTATTTCTTCGACCAGGTCGTCGATCTGGCCTTCTGCCGGCCGGATGATGATCTCAGGATCAACCAGGCCGGTTGGCCGGATAATCTGCTCCATCACCTCGCTCTTGCTCTTTTTCATCTCATAATCAGCGGGAGTTGCGGAGACGAAAACCGACTGTTTTACTATACTGTCGAATTCTTCCGCTTTAAGCGGACGGTTGTCAAGGCAGGAAGGCAGGCGAAAACCGTATTCAACCAGCACTTCCTTTCTTGCCCGGTCGCCTTCATACATCCCTCTTATCTGAGGCACGCTCACATGAGATTCATCGATCACCACCAGGAATTTTTCGGGAAAATAATCCAGCAGGCAATAAGGCCTTGAGCCCGGCGGCCGTCCGGAAAGGATGCGGGAATAATTCTCTATCCCGTGGCAGTAACCCATCTCTTTTAGCATTTCAATATCGTAATGCGTGCGCGATTCCAGCCTCTGCGCTTCCAAAAGTTTATTTTTACTGCGTAAAAAATCCAACCGCGCCTTAAGCTCTTCTTCAATGGCGTTTAGCGCATTACTGATTTTATCCCCGGAAACAATAAAATGTTTTGCCGGATATATCGCCGCCTTATCCAGTTCCTCCAGAACCTTCCCGCTTAAAGGGTCGATCTCAGAGATTCCTTCCACCATGTCATTAAACAACTGTATGCGCAGGGCTTTTTCTTCATAAGAAGGGAATACCTCTACAATATCTCCCCTGACGCGGATCTTACCGCGGATGAATTCATAGTCATTGCGCTCATACTGGATCTGAATAAGTTTTTCCAGTAGTTGGTCACGGGGTATATTTTCGCCCTTACTGATAAAAACCAGCAACCCTTTGTAATCTTCGGGTGAACCGAGGTTATAAATACAAGATACCGAAGCCACGATCAGCACATCGCGGCGGGACATAAGGCTTGAGGTAGATGAAAGCCGTAAGCGGTCAAGCCGGTCATTGATCGCCGAATCTTTCTCAATGTAAGTATCGGTTGAGGGAATATACGCCTCCGGCTGGTAATAATCGTAATAACTGACAAAATATTCCACGGCGTTGTGCGGAAAAAACTCCCGGAATTCGGAATATAGCTGCGCTGCCAGCGTCTTGTTATGAGAGATTACCAGCGTCGGCAGGTTAACTTTTTCGATGACGTTGGCAAGGGTAAAGGTTTTTCCCGAGCCGGTTACGCCGAGGAGTGTTTGATAGGGATTCCCCGAGAGGACCGATTCGCTAAGCTCCTCGATTGCCTTCGGTTGATCGCCGCAGGGCTTAAACTTGGAAACCAGTTTAAATCTATCCATTGAATTCCAGACTTATATCTATGGATTCTACGGAATGGGTCAGGGCCCCGACAGAAATCATATCTACGCCGCAGGAGGCTATTTGCTTTATGTTACTCAGGGTTATACCACCAGAGGCCTCCAGTTTCGGCCGGGGGTCGGATCTGGAAAGAGAGAACTTATTACGGATGGTAACCGCCTTTTTTATCTCTTCCGTTGCCATATTATCCAGCATAATTATGTCGGGATTCAAAATAAGCGCGTCCTTTAATTCTTTTAAATTTTCTACTTCCAG
>CAIRWO010000051.1 GCA_903882345.1 Candidatus Omnitrophota bacterium
CGGAGAAAGGCCTAAAACAGGGTTATGCGCTCGATAGATTTTAAGCGGGAAGAGCTTACCGAGAAAGAAAAGCGCAATGTCGATATCCTGGAGATATTAAGAAAACTCGGGCCGATCAGCCGGCCGGATATCTCTAAAGAGATGGGGATAAATGTAGTCACCATCTCGAATTACATTGACGAATTTATAAAACACAATCTGGTTTTTGAAAAGGAGCTGGACGTTTCAGAAGGCGGCAGGCGGCCTACCCTCCTTGATTTAAATCCCCGTGCCGGTTATGTTATCGGCGTAGGCCTGAACCTTATGAATATGGTGGGGCTTTTGGTGGATTTAAAAGGTAACATCATCACCAAGACCCAACTACCCCGTCCGCAGACCTCGGTTAAGGAAATGACCGAGTGCCTCTTGGAAATCATCCGCGAAATATTAAGGCGATCAAAGGAATTCACTCCCGGCATAAAAGGCGTAGGCATAGGTATTGCCGGCCTGGTAAATAAAGCCGACGGATCCATCCACTGGCCGCAAAAAATGGACCATTATTATACATACGCCTCGGTTGACCTTCCGCTTAAAGAACTGATCGAAAAAGAATTTAACATGCCTGCCCTGATCGAGAACGACGCAACCAGCGCCTGTTTCGGGGAACACTGGCTGGACCTCGACAGGGGCTACAAAAATGTCGTCTATATGTTTTCCGGCGTAGGCTGCGGCATAATGATCAACGGCGAAATTTATACCGGCTCAAGCGGTTATGCCGGAGAAGTATCAATTTATAATTTTAAGGAACAGGACCTGTTTAACTGCCAGGCGGCAAACGGTTGTTTTATCAAACGCTGGGAGATGGACCTGGGGATAGTAAACAGCGTTAAGAAAGCATTGGCCCAAAACAAAGAAATGGCGGAAAAGTTTTTTAATTTGACTTCTCAAACCATGGAGACCGTGGATTTAAAGGCCGTTTTTGTCGCGGCACGGGCAAATGATCCGCTAGCTGTCGAAACATTAGATGCTGCTGCAAAGCGGTTGGGGGTAAAGATTGCGCAGCTGGTGAATTTATTAAACCCTCAGGTTGTGGTTATCGGCGGAGGGCTGGAAGAAGCCGGCGACGTTTTTCTTAATAAGGTCAATGCTACCGTAAAAGAATGGGCATTCAGGGAAGTTACCGAAGACCTTAAGATAACCTATTCGCAATTAAGGGAAAATGCAGTAGCCTTGGGCGCAGCCAGCCTTGTCATGCAGCGGCTGTTCGCTCAGGTTTGGTAAAATACTAGGGAGAGGCAATGGAGCAAAAAATAAAAATTGCCATAATCGGGCTCGTTGTTTTACTATTTGCCAGTTTTGTGATTATACTGGGTGCCCTTGGTTCAAAACAAACCCTGGAACGCCAAATCGCAGAGTTGAATAAGGAAAGGACTGTGCTGCGGCAGCAGGCCGAAGATATTGCCACGCAGAAACGGCAATTGGAAGATAAATTCAACACCCTGAACAGCGATGTGAAAAAAACCTCGCAGGAAAATCAAGATACACAAAAAAAATATCAAGACCTGCAAGCCAGATACAACGAGCTGGATAAAACAAGGCAGGATTTACTTGGGCAGATAAAGACGCTGCAGAAAACGTCCTTTACTACTACTACCGTTGTTCAACCGGTCGCTGCATCAGCCGCCCCTCAAGAACCGCTGGCAGGCGAGGCGTATTGGGGTGAGATATTAAAAGCAAAAGGTGAACTGGAAGTCCAAATTACCACCGTGCGCAGCGAACTAAAGAACCTTCAGATAACCAACGAACAGTTACAGAGAGAAAAGACGAACTTGGGGATGGATTTAACGACTTTAACCCGCGACAACCAGGATCTGAGGCGGCAAATGGCATACAACCAGAAAGTAATGGATAGTATAATTGTCGAACTGACGCGGGAGAAAAATGACAAGGGCCTGGTGCAGGAAAGCGTGAAGGCGATCAAGACAGAAAACGAGGTGCTTAAAAGGGAGATTAAGACTTTGAGCAACCGCAAGGTCACCCTCGATAGAAGACTGGCGGAGGCTCAGGAAAAAAACAGCACCCTCGAAAAAAGGTTTGATGAAATGGAAGCGCTCTTAAAGGATAAAATGGCGCTGGCGGAAAATATAAAGACCAGGACTGAAGCAGCGCCGCAGAAGATGAAAGATGAATCCGTAGAACTTCCCCCGATAACGGTCAGGCCGCCGCAGCCCGCCGTGTCAGCAACTAAGTCACGCAGCGAACAGGCGGATACAGGGGTTTTTCGCGGCAAGATCGTCGCGTTAAACCGAGACAATAATTTTGTGGTGGTTGATATCGGCCAGGATTCAGGCGTCAGCGTCGGTGATACGTTTCAGGTATACCGTGATAATAAATTGATCGCCAAACTGGAAACGATACAGGTACGCCAGAACATCGCCGCCTGCGACATAAAGGATGAGTTCTCGTCGGTAAGAGTGGGCGACGGCATAAGATAAACTAAAAAGTCTTAATTTTTTTATATATATAATGGTGCGAATCAAAAAGTCTCCCTCAAAGACTGTTTCCATAGAAGATGTTGCCCGCCTCGCCGGAGTTTCCATAACCACAGTTTCCCGCGTAATAAACAAACTACCGACAGTAAAAGAAAAACACCGTAAATCCGTCCTGGAGGCGGTAAAGCAGCTTAACTTTCAGCCTTCCGTATTCGCCCAGAGGCTGGCAACGGGAAGAAGTAACGTTGTTGCCCTGGTTATCCCGCGCTATGAAGGTGTATTTTATTCTTTTTACGCGCTGGAATTAATCCGCGGTATCGGCACACTTTGCGAAGCATTGAAATTGGACCTCCTGCTGCATCTTACAGACAGCCATTCCGTATTAAATTTAAAAGGGGCAGGCGGGATAATTTTTTCCGACATTATCGGAAACCAACGTCAGCTTGAAGACGTATTAAGCGCCGGCATCCCTTGTGTAGTGATTAATCATTATCTGGAAGACCGCGACGATATCAATTGCATTGCTGTAGATAATCGCAGCGGCGCGGAAGAGGCGGTGAATTATCTGATCAGCCTGGGGCATAAAAAAATCGCGCACATCACCGGAGACGTTGTCACGCAGGCAGCGGCCTGGCGCTTTGAAGGCTACCAGCGCGCCCTCAAAAAGCATAATATTGAATTTAGGGAAGACTATGTTTTTAAAACAAATTATTCGCGCGGCCAGGCAAGGCAGGCATCGGAAAATCTTATCGGGATGCCGGATCTTGAGCGGCCTACGGCGGTATTCGTCGCCTCCGACTCAATGGCGCTTGAGGTGATGGCAGTAGTCAGGGAACGCGGGAAAGAAGTCCCCCGCGATCTTTCCATTGTGGGATTCGACGATAATCCTTCCGGCCTGTACGGCCCGGTAGCGCTTACTACGGTCAGGCAGCCGCTGATAAAAATGGCCGAGGAAAGCGTGAAATTGTTGAATACGTTAATGAACCCGAAGGATAAACTAAAAGTAAGCAGGATACTCCTGCCCACGGAACTGGTGATCCGGGAGTCCTGCCGGACGCTTAGCTCCTAATACAATTTATTGTATATGAAGAATTTCTTTATACAATATGTTGTATTTTTTCATTGACAAATATTTTGCGCATTGTTATACTCTGTGTACAAGAAAATCGCTAACAATTAACCGTAATAAATTCTCAATATAAAATTTGGGATAAAACTTCTGAGGTGAGAAATGACGCTTAAGTTGTCCGAGAATGCCCTAAAGGTGCTCCAGCGCAGGTATCTTAAGAAAGATGAAACAGGTAAGGTTATCGAAGCGCCGGAAGAAATGTTCCGCCGCGTGGCAAAGGCAATCGCCGCTGCGGATAAACAATACGGCAGGCCTTTAAAGGACGTCGCGGACCTGGAAGAAAAATTTTACCGCATCATGACGACGCTGGACTTTGTGCCGAATTCCCCCTGTTTAATGAATGCCGGCAAAGACCTCGGCCAGCTCTCCGCCTGTTTTGTTTTGCCCATAGAAGATTCCATGAATTCAATTTTTGAA
>CAIRWO010000052.1 GCA_903882345.1 Candidatus Omnitrophota bacterium
CATCCATCAGAGGGTTCCAAAAAATCCAGGAATCGGATATGATTTTAATACCGGATCCGTCCACCGCGATTGTAGATCCGGTTTGTGAAGTCCCTACATTAAGCATTATCTGCGATATTTATGATCCCTTGACCAGAAAAGCTTATAGCCGTGACCCGCGCTACATTGCCAAGAAAGCGGAAAAATATCTCAAAGACACAGGTATAGCCGACAGCGTGTTCTTTGGGCCGGAAGCGGAGTTCTTTATTTTTAACAGCATCCGTTTTGACCAGACGGAAAACTCTGGTTATTATTTCATTGATTCCGATGAAGCAGACTGGAATACCGGTCGTGATGAAAATCCTAACCTGGGATACAAGATCCGTTTTAAAGAAGGGTATTTCCCTGTCCCGCCGCATGATTCCATACAGGATTTAAGGAGCCGGATAATACTAAAAATGAAGGAAGCGGGGATTAATGTGGAAGTGCACCATCACGAAGTTGCCACCGCAGGCCAGTGTGAAATCGATATGAAGTTTGATAAACTGACCAAAATGGCCGATAATTTGCTGCTTTACAAATACATCATCAAGAATATGGCCAAAAAAGCAGGCATGGTAGCTACCTTTATGCCCAAGCCGCTGTTTGCGGATAACGGCTCAGGTATGCATTGCCATCAGAGTCTTTGGAAGAACGGCGTAAACCTCTTTTACGATAAGAATGGCTACGCGCTGCTCAGCCAGACCGCTAAATATTATATCGGCGGCTTGCTAAAACATGCGAATAGCCTGATGGCATTTTGTGCACCCACGACAAATTCTTACAAAAGGCTGGTTCCCGGCTACGAAGCGCCGGTAAACCTGGTCTATTCGGCCAGGAACCGTTCTGCCGCAGTAAGAATTCCCATGTATTCGGACAACCCTAAGTCAAAGCGGATAGAATTCCGTCCGCCTGACCCGGCATGTAATGGTTATCTGGCATTCAGCGCAATGCTTATGGCAGGGCTGGACGGAATAGTCAATAAGATTAATCCGGGTGAGCCTACGGATAAGGATCTTTTTGAATTAAGCGAAGAAGAACTCAGCAAGATCCCCACTGTCCCTTCATCGCTGCGCCGGGCAATTGATGCTTTAGAAGCCGATCACGATTATCTCTTAAAGGGCGGGGTTTTTACCAAGGATGTAATTGATGTATGGCTGGAGTATAAACGGAAAAAAGAAATAGACGGAGTGAGGATGCGGCCGCATCCCTACGAGTTCTATTTGTATTTCGATATCTAAAAACAGATCAGGATGCGCAGCGGGGTTTGGCAGTTGACCTAGCCCTGCTGCGCAAGTTTTTTCTCTTAGAATGCATAAAACTTAGGCAATTATTGTCTTACGCCGTGCCACGATGATTACGATATTAATTAAAGAAAACGAAACCAGGGTAAAAGAAATTATTAGCCAGGTGTTGCATCAGGAAGGCTATAAGTTACTTGAGAATAAGCCTGGGGATAATACCGTTCAGATAGTCAAAGAAGACAACAGCAACAGTATTGCCAACATAGAGGACACGGTTATCAAGCTTGAAAAATACTTGTATGATGAAAAAAATGGTGTATTATATAAATCCATTTTAGAATTGATCGAAAAGCCGATCATCGAACGCGTGCTCCAGCGCACAGAAGGTAATCAGTTTAAGGCAGCAAGGATCTTAGGGATTAACCGTAACACCATGCGGACAAAAATCAAAAAGCTGGGGATTGATCCGCAGGCATATAAAATTCGCAGTTAATTAGGAAAAATGAACAAGCGTGAGAAATTAGAAAAATACGGGCTTTATGACTCCAGGTTTGAACACGATTCCTGCGGTGTGGGCTTTGTCTGTAACATTAAAGGAACAAAGACCAATACGATTATCAGGCAGGGGTTGGAGGTGTTAAGCCATTTAGCGCACCGCGGGGCAACCGGGGCAGATCCCAAGACCGGAGACGGCGCAGGGATACTTATACAAATCCCGCATGAATTTTTTGCTAAGGCCTGCGATAAGGCAAAGATCAGCCTGCCGGCAAAGGGGAGTTACGGCACAGGAATGGTTTTCCTGCCGCAAAATCCCGCAGAACGCAAGTTTTGTAAAGACGCATTTACCGATATCGTCAGGAAAGAAGGGTTAGCGCTCCTTGGCTGGCGCAGCGTGCCTGTAGATGATTCAGAAATCGGCCTGACTGCAAAACAGACCCAACCGGTAATTGAGCAGGTTTTTATTAGCAAAGATAAAGATATCAGCGAAGAAATAGAATTTGAACGCCGGTTATATGTTATCAGGAAGAAGATAGAAAATGCTGTCCGCGGTTCAAATCTGCAGCAAAGATCCTTCTTTTATATTACTAACATATCCTGCCGGACATTTTTATATAAGGGGCTGTTGATGCCTGCGCAGGTAGAAAATTTTTTCCCCGACCTGAAAAGTAAAGACATCAAAAGCAGCCTTTGCCTGGTGCATTCCCGTTACAGTACGAATACATTCCCGACATGGGATCTATCCCAGCCGTTCAGGTACCTTGCCCATAACGGCGAAATAAATACCTTAAGGGGCAATATCAACTGGATGTTGGCAAGGCAGGGGTTGTTAAAGACCGCTGCCTTCGGCAGTCAGATCAAAGAAATCTTTCCCATAATTGTCCCCGGCGGCAGCGATTCCGCGTCCATTGATAACGTCCTTGAACTGCTTATTCTTGCCGGAAGGCCTATTGAACATGCAATGATGATGCTGATACCCGCTGCCTGGGAACATAACGGCTTGATGAACGGTAAGCTCAGGGATTTCTACAGGTATCATTCCTGTTTAATGGAGCCTTGGGACGGCCCGGCGGCAATGGCATTTACCGACGGCACGAGGATTGGGGCGCTCCTGGACAGGAATGGCCTGCGGCCTGCGCGTTATATCGTCACCAAAAAAGATTTTGTGGTTATGGCTTCGGAGGTAGGGGTACTGGACATATCCTCCGACGATATACTTTTGTCCGGCCGGCTTGAACCGGGAAAAATATTTTTCATCGATACCGAAGCCGGCCGCCTCATTGAAGACAGTCAGGTAAAGGAAAGGGTATCTTCTTTAAGGCCTTACGGACTATGGCTTAAGCAGAATATCGTTGAGCTTGATGATCTTGCTGCCGCGGCAGTTAAAGCGGGCGAGCCGCAGGACCTAACCCGGTTGTTAAAGGCATTCGGCTATACGCGCGAAGATCTAAAAATGATCATCAAACCGATGGTTGAGACTGCCCAGGAACCGATAGGCTCCATGGGTAACGATACTCCTCATGCCGTGCTCTCCCAAAAAAGCCAACTGCTCTACAATTATTTTAAGCAGTTGTTTGCGCAGGTTACTAATCCGGCAATTGATCCCATCAGAGAAGAGCTGGTGATGAGCCTGGAGACTTGCCTCGGCCCGGAAAAAAATATCCTGGAAGAAACGCCTTTGCATTGCCATAAAATAAGGGTTAAACAACCCATACTTACCAACGCGGAGCTGGCAAAGATCCGCGATATAAAACAGAATGGATTTAAAACCAAGACGATCTCCCTGCTTTTTAGCGCCGGAGATGAAAATGATTTCATCAAGTCGCTGGACAAGATATGTAGCCAGGCCAAGGAAGCGATCAGCCAGGGATACACATTTATCATTTTAAGCGACAGGGGCGTAAATAATAAATATGCGGCTTTGCCGGTATTGCTTGCCGTGGCTGCGGTGCACCATTATTTAGTCAGGGAGACGCTGCGCACGCAGATCGGAATAATCGTCGAGAGTGCTGAGCCGCGTGAGGTGCACCATTTTGCGCTGTTATTCGGCTTCGGCGCGGATTGCGTTAACCCTTACCTTGCTTATGATGCAATAGAATATTTAATCGCTGAGGGTGAAATTGAAGGAAAATTAAAAGATAAGGCTCAGGCCAATTACATAAAGGCGGTAAATAAAGGGATACTGAAAATACTCTCCAAAATGGGAATTTCTACACTGCAGAGTTACCGTGCAGCCCAAATATTTGAAGCGCTGGGTTTGCACGAAGAGGTAATCAAGCGTTGTTTCAGCGGCACGGTGTCGAGGATCGGCGGCGCCGGGTTTGCGGTAATCGCCAGAGAGGCCTTGCTTAGGCACAATGATGCTTATCCGAAAACAGAACTTGGCCTGCCTTTGCCGGTAGGCGGAGTTTACCAATGGAAAAAAGACGGTGAATTCCATCTTTGGAATCCAAATACCATTGCTGCGCTGCAGGATTCTGTATGGAATGGCGATTATAATAAATACAAGGAATTTTCCGCGTTAATCAATGACCAGTCTTTAAACCCTACGACACTGCGCAGTATCCTTAAATTTAAAGATTACCAACCTATACCCATTGAAGAAGTTGAACCAGCTGAAGAAATTGTTAAGCGTTTTGCCACCGGCGCGATGAGTTTTGGCTCGATCAGCAAAGAGACGCATGAAACGATCGCTATCGCGATGAACCGCCTCAAAGGTAAGTCAAACACCGGAGAGGGCGGGGAGGATCCGGCACGCTTCCTGCCTTTACCAAACGGTGACTCTGTGCGCAGCGCAATAAAACAGGTTGCTTCCGGCAGGTTCGGGGTGACCGCCAATTATCTTGTAAATGCCGACGAGATACAGATCAAGATCGCGCAGGGCGCCAAGCCCGGAGAGGGCGGCCAGCTTCCGGGGCATAAAGTAAGCGTTACTATTGCCAAGACCCGCTATACCACTCCGGGTGTTACTTTGATTTCACCGCCCCCGCACCATGATATCTACTCTATCGAAGATCTGGCACAGTTGATATTTGATTTAAAGAATGCAAATCCCCGCGCGCGTATCAGCGTAAAACTTGTATCGGAAATCGGCGTCGGCACGATCGCCGCCGGCGTTGCCAAGGGCCACGCAGATATGATCTTGATCTCCGGATTTGACGGCGGCACAGGCGCCTCGCCGTTAAGTTCCATCAAACATGCGGGCCTGCCGTGGGAACTCGGGCTTTCCGAAACGCACCAGACGCTGGTATTAAACGATTTACGCAGCCGCCTGCGCCTGCAGGCAGACGGTCAAATGCGCACAGGAAGAGACGTTGCTATCGCCTGCCTGTTAGGGGCGGAGGAGTTTGGTTTTTGTACTGCGGTCCTGATAACGCTTGGCTGTGTGATGCTCCGGCATTGCAACCTTAATAACTGTTCTGTAGGCGTGGCCACCCAGGATGAAATCTTGCGCAAAAGGTTCAGAGGCAAACCAGAATATGTGATTAATTATTTCCGGTTTGTTGTGCAAGAGTTACGGGAAATCATGAGTTCGCTGGGGATAAGGAAAATTAATGAAATGGTCGGCAGGACGGATCTTCTGGAAATAGAGAAAGATATTTTACCCTGGAAAGCAAAAGAGCTTGATCTGTCCCGCGTTCTCTATAAACCGGAAGTACCGGAAGGCGTAGGGGTCCATTGCAGTAGGAGTCAAAATCACGCCATTGATAAAATTCTTGATTTGAAATTAATAAAATTGGCTCACCCGGCGCTGGAAAAATCCCTGGCCGTAAAAATAGAATTGCCGATTAGGAATGCCGACCGTACTTGCGGGGCAATGCTTAGTGGTGAAGTATGCAGGATTTACGGAGAAGACGGGCTGCCCCTAGATACGATCTGTTGTAAATTCAAAGGTATAGCCGGACAGAGCTTTGGGGCATTCCTGGCAAAAGGGATCACCTTTGAGCTTGAGGGTATGGCAAATGATTATGTAGGTAAGGGTATCTCCGGAGGTAAGATAATCATTTATCCCGATAAAAAAGCAGACTACGAGCCGCAGGAAAACATCATTATCGGTAACACTACTTTTTATGGGGCGATCAACGGAGAAGCGTATATCCGGGGAGTAGCCGGAGAGAGGTTTTGCATCAGGAATTCCGGGCTCTATACGGTAGTTGAAGGCGTGGGTGACCACGCCTGCGAATATATGACCGGCGGCAAGGTGGTGATTTTAGGCAAGACGGGAAGAAATTTCGCTGCCGGCATGTCCGGAGGCATTGCCTATGTATATAACCCGCAGGGGGATTTTAAGGATAAATGTAATTTAGAGATGGTTGAATTAGGAAGCGTGGCCGGCGATGACGAAACAGTAATACACGAGCTTATACGCAGCCATTATAAATATACGCAGAGCGAAGCAGGGAAGAAGATTTTGGATAATTTTAAGAACGAGCTAAAAAATTTTGTCAAGGTGATGCCGCTGGAATATAAGCGTATTCTGGAAACGGAAAAATTAGAAAAAAAGCTGGGCCTGGAAGACGATTTAGAGGGATGAAAAAATGGGAGATCCTAAAGGATTTTTGAAGACTAAACGGCATACATCGCATTACCGTCCTGTCTGTGAACGCTTGAAGGATTATCATGAAGTAATGGTTTCCCGCAGCGATGACTTATCGCAAGAACAGGCATCCCGCTGTATGGATTGCGGTACGCCTTTTTGCCACTGGGCGTGCCCGATAGGAAATTATATCCCTGAATGGAACGACGCAATGTTTAAAGGGCACTGGCAGAGGGCAATAGAACTATTGACAGCCTGCAATAATCTGCCGGAGATTACCGGGAGGCTCTGTTCAGCATTATGCGAATATGCCTGCGTATTGGGAATAAACGATGATCCGGTGACAATCAGGGAAAACGAATTGGCAATAATTGAACATGCCTTTAAAACAGGTTTGATTAAAGCGGCTCCTCCGGTAGAGCGCACGGGAAAGCGAGTTGCCGTGATTGGTTCCGGCCCGGCAGGCATTGCCTGCGCAGACCAGTTAAACCGGGCAGGCCACAAGGTAACGGTTTTTGAGAAAGACGATAAGCTCGGCGGAATAATGCGCTACGGTATTCCGGACTTCAAATTGGAAAAATGGATTATCGACAGGCGGCTTAATATACTAAAGGAAGAAGGAGTTGAATTTTTAGCCAATACGCATGTGGGGCAGGATTATTCCGTAAATAAATTATTGGGTGAATTCGACGCGGTTTGCCTGGCGGGAGGAAGCCGGATCCCGAG
>CAIRWO010000053.1 GCA_903882345.1 Candidatus Omnitrophota bacterium
ATCGATTTTCTCAAAAATATCCTGGGTCACGGCGTCAAGGGAAGGCACGATCAGGCTGGCGCCGGTTATTGCCTTGCGCACTTGCGGGTCGCTAATATGGGATGAATTAGTCAAAATAGCAATCGGCGTATCGGTAATTTCTTTGATCCCGCTAATCAGCCGGCCGATGTTCGTGTTCAAGGTCGGCTCGCCTGCGCCGGAAAAGGTAATATATTTAAGTTCTTTTGTTCTTGGGCTGTTATCAATGAACCAATTTTTTATTTCCCCGAGGATTTCGTCAACGTTCACGTATTCTTTACGCTGGCTGGTCCTCCGGGAAGTCTTACCCAACTGGCAATAAATACAGTCAAAACTGCATACTTTATAGGGAGTCAGGCTTACGCCTAAAGATAAGCCTAACCTGCGCGATTTTATTGGGCCGTATATGTACTTCATTAGCTATAGGAATAAAAAATCCCCCACCTTAAAAAATTTTCATCTCACATTTATTAAGATGGGGGAATGTTCTATAATTATTTTACTTCAATGGTGCAATTCTGGGTCCCGAAGTTGTTGGTGATCATATTGCTGCAGCGCGGGTCATTGATCCATACGCCGTCTACGAAAAACTTATATTCGTATTTTCCCGGCGTAAGGTCGACCTTGGCTGTCCAGTTACCCTGCAGATCCTTTTTCGCGGAATCGCTTTTTGTGCTCCAGCCGTTAAAATTACCGGCGACGCTCACTTTCTTTGCCTGGGGAGCGTAAAGCTTGAATTCCATTGATTTTGTTTTACTGCCTGCGCAACATATTCTTGCCATATCTACCTCCTCCTCTTTTGTCTAACTTTACCTCTCAATGCCGTTTGTGTCAAGAAAAAGTTTTAGCTACACCGCAACGATGGAAATGCCTTTTCTGTCCGCCAGCCTGACTGCCTGTTCTTTGTCTATAAAAAGGGTCCTTCCTGCCTCTATCGCCAGACAGGCAGCATTAGCCCTTACGAGGTTTTTCACCGTATTTAAGCCGACTACCGGGATATCAAAACGCATATCCTGTTTAGGCTTACTTACCTTAACTACCGTGATGCCGCCGCGGGCAAGCCGGCCAGCGCGGCGAATAAGATTATCCGTGCCTTCCAGCGCTTCAACCGCTACTATTGCCTTGTGTTTTACGGCAACGGTCTGGCCGATATCAAGGCTGCCAATGTGCCGGGCAAGCTCAAAGCCGAAATGAATATCCTGCCGGATTTCCAAAGCGGGTTCCTTTTTTGTCAGAGTGCCTTTCCCCGGCAATAAATCCCCGATAAAAGTCGTCGAATCTATTAATTCCAGGCCATGACTTTTTAGCTTAGCGGCAATCGCGCCAAAAATCGTATCCGCCCGTTTATCTTTGAGCTCGGCAAGCATTTCTCTAAGCTGCGGGTCGCGGTTTATTTCTTTGCCAAAAAGCCGATGCGGGCTGATCTGACCGGCCATAATTACGCGGCTTATCCCTTCCCTTTTAAATATATCGAACATTTTGGAAAACTCAGACAAACCCAGCCAGTAGATCTTATCGACCGACTTCTTTAGGCGCCGCGACGTGTCGCCTTTTATGGCAATGGCAACCACGCTAAAGCCCCTTGATCTAGCAGCCTGAGAAAACACGATGGGAAATTTTCTGTTTCCGGCGATGATACCGATTTTTTCCATTTTATTCTGCGCGACAGGACCGGACAAGGCCTCGCTGGGAATTCTTGATAAAATCGATAAGGTAAATGGCTTCGTTCTATAATTTCGTTTCTTTTTCCAGAACCCCTAAAGCGTGCTTTACGGAAAGCCCGCTGTTAAATAATACCTTAAACGCGTGGTTGAGCTGATGGATGGATTCCTTAGAGGCGTTATTGCGCCTAAGGCCGACCAGGTTAAGGCCGTAGACCCGCGCCGGATGGCCGTCGCAGGTGGAATACGGCGGGATGTCCTGTACTACCTTCGAACAGCCGCCGATAATCGAAAGCATGCCTATGCGGACAAACTGGTGTATGGCAACCAACCCTCCGATAACCGCTTTATCTTCAATGGTCACATGACCGGCAAGCGTGCCGTTGTTGGCAATAACACAGCTGTTTCCCACCATGCAGTCATGGGCAACGTGCGAATACGCCATAAAAAGGTTATCATTACCGACCACCGTCCTGCCGCCTTCTCCGGTTCCGGGATTAAAAGTGCAGTATTCACGGATAATATTATTGTTACCAATTTCCAGGAAGGTCTTTTCTCCCTTATATTTAAGGTCCTGCGGCTGGCTGCCGATAACCGCGCCGGTAAAAATTTCACAATCTTTACCGATAGAGACATTGCCTTCGATCACGCAAAACGCGCCGATCTTGGTGCCTGCCGCGATCGCAATATTTTCACCGATGATCGTATGCGGTCCAACAATCACGCTGTCAGCCAGTTTAGCGCTTTTTGCTACCAAAGCAGTAGGATGAATACGCATATTGGTCCCTATCATATTTTACGCCAAGGCGAACATCAAGTCCGCTTCAGCTACGATCTTGCCGTCAACCATTGCCTTGCCGTGCACCTGGCCGGTCCTTGATTTTATCTTTCCCGCGGTTACCTCAAAGACCAGCTGGTCTCCCGGCACAACGGTCTTTCTAAATTTTACGTTGTTCATTGACATAAAAAATGCCAGTTTCCCCCGGTTCTCCTCCGGGGAAAGCATCATAATTCCGCCTACCTGCGCCATTGCCTCGATGATGATGACGCCCGGCATGACCGGTTTGCCCGGGAAATGCCCCCGGAAGAAATAATCGTTTATCGTCACGTTCTTGATACCGACGGCACGCTTGCCCCTTTCCAGGGTGGTGATCTTGTCGACAAATAAAAACGGGTCGCGGTGCGGCAGGATGTTCATGATCTTGACGGCATCCAGCTCCTCACCTTCAGCAGGCTGGTAATTAATGCCAATCGCCCCCAGGGAAACCCTCTCTATCTGTTGGGTGATCTTTTTAACCAGCCGCATATTCAACGAATGGCCGCTGCGCAGCGCGATAATATGGCCTTTTATCGGCATGCCGGCAAGCGAAAGGTCTCCCATCAGATCGAGTATCTTATGCCGGATGAATTCGTCCTCAAAGCGCAATTTATTTTTTATCACGCCGTTTTTGCCGACCACAAGGGTATTCTCATAATTGGCACCCTTGCCTACGCCCTGCTGCATAAGCTCATCGATCTCTTCTTCAAGGCAAAAAGTCCTTGCGGGCGCGATCTCTGTTTTAAAAATTTCGGTATTGATCTCTATTGTTTTAAACTGTGTCTTAAGAAAAGGGTGGCTATAGTCTAAGGTATAAGAAATTTTGAATCCGTCAAACGGCAAGGCAATAATCGACGCGTTGTCTTCTTCCACATATAGCGGCTCCCGCACGCTAAAAAACGAGTGCTCTTTCTCCTGCTCTTTGATCCCCGCGCTTAAAAGCAATTCGACAAATTTTATGCTGCTGCCGTCAAGCCCGGGCAATTCGTTACCGTCAATCTCAACGCGCAGATTATTTATCTCCAGGCCCGTGGCCGCCGCCATCAGATGTTCGATGGTATGGATCTCCGCTTCGTCCTTACCTACGGAACTGCGACGCAGGCTGCGCAACGGTAAAAGCACGTTATCAAAAGAAACCTTGATCACCGGCTTACCCGGCAGATCGATCCTTACGAACTCAATACCCGTATCCTCAGCTGCCGGTTTAAAGGTAATGCTGGCTTTATTTGCCGTATGCAAGCCTACCCCTTCAAGACGGACATCTTTATTGATTGTTTTTTGTTTGTGCATATTTTTATTTTGCCCTGTTGACCTGAGCTTCCAATTCTTTTATTTTCTTCTCCAACTGCTTCACCAGCTCATAAAGCCTCGGCAGGTTCTGCACACAGGCATTCACCCGCTTTGCCGTTTCGTGCGGTTTAGCAGGATAGCCTGAAACCAGTGTATTGGCAGGGACTGATTTGGTTACCCCTGCCTGTGCCGCCACGATCGCGTTGTCGCCTATGGTGATGTGGCCGACAAGGCCCGCCTGGCCGGCAAGGGTCACCCCATTACCAATAACCGTGCTGCCGGAAACCCCTGCCTGCGCGATGATCAGCGAATTTTCTCCGACAATAACGTTATGGGCAATGTGCACAAGGTTGTCGATCTTGGTGCCTTTACCGATAACCGTTTTATCAAACCGCGCGCGGTCAATAGTGACATTCGCGCCGATCTCCACGTCGTCTGCGATCTCCACGCTGCCGATCTGCGGGATCTTCTGATGTCTGCCGTCAACCGGGATATAACCGAACCCATCCGAACCGATGACCGTGCCGTTATGTATGACGACACGGCTGCCGATGATCACGGATTCGCGTATCGACACCTGGGGATAAATCAGCGTATCTCGCCCGATACGGCTGGAGTAACCAATATAACATTGCCCGTAAATTACGGTATTCTCGCCTACCGACACATTATCTTCCAGGACAGTATAGGCCCCGACCGCGACGTTACTGCCTAGCGAGACTTTTTTTCCTAATATTGCCGTGGGGTGGATCCCTGCGGGATGCTTTACCTCTGCCGGGGAAAAAAGAGATACTGCCTTAACGAATGCCAATGAAGGATTATCTACGCGGATGATCGGCTTGGAGGCTGTTTTTATTTCGCGGGAGGTGATAATCGCCGAGGCATGTGTCTTGTCTATAAAGGGGAGATATTTGACATTGGCCAGGAAGGTAATGTCCCCTGCACAGGCTTCCTTTATGCCGCATACTCCGGTGATAACAGTGTTGCCGCCTCCTACCAACTCTCCGTTGATGAAATCCGCTATTTCTTTTAAAGTCTTTTGCATGCCGGCGTCAATCCAGACAACAAAACAAAATTTATTTCTTTGCGCTCTTGGCGTTCAAAAGCTCCATGATCTTATCGGTGATATCAAGGCTCTTATCCTGATAAACAAGCACGCGGTCATTGAATACCATTGTGAAACCTGCGCCCTGGGAATACTGCTTGATCGTCTCTTCGATATCCTTGAGTATTTCCTTCATCCTGTCATCCTGATCCTTACGCAGGTCAGTCTGCTTCTGGCGGTCATACTCCTGCAGGTCTTTGATCTTCGCGTCCAGATCCGACTTCTTGGCCTCTTTTTCTTTATCGCTTAATAAATTCATTTTATCCTGCAGCTGCTTGATCTCGTTCACCTTCTTTTCCCGTTCAGCGGTATAAACGGTTTCCTTGTCCCCCAATATTTTATCGTAATCCTTGGTCTTTTTGTATTCACTGAAGATCTTGCTTAAATCAACATAGGCAAATTTGTCCGCCGCGAATGCCGCCGCGCTTAAAACCAATGTAGCAAAAAATATCAACCCTAAAACTAATCCTGTTTTTTTCACCTTTACTCCTCCTTGCGCAGTAAGCGCACACCGAACCATCATATAGGTTCGGGTGTTTGTTATATCTTTAGCCCTTGTTTAAAAATTATGGCTCATGCTGAAATGAAAACGTCCACCGCCTTTTGTCTGTTCGCCGGATTCTTTATTCATCGGGATACCGTAATCAAGCCTCACCGGGCCGATAGGGGTCTTGATGCGCACGCCAAAACCCAACCCGGACTTAAAACCTCCTTCATTAAGAGGATTGGTGGTATCTTTATTGGAACAGATATCCCGCATATTTTGCCAGACATTTCCTATATCGTAGAAGCAGGCGACCTTCAAGAAACTGAATAACGGATAGGTATATTCCACATTGCCCACTAAAAGGGCGTTGCCGCCCAGAGGGTCTTTTGAATTCGGGTCAACGGGCCCGATCTTTCTCTCGCGGTAGCCCCTGATAGTATCTGCGCCGCCGGCAAAATACCTTTCATATATCGGGATCTTATTGGTATTACTGTAGGGATCGGCTAAACCGATCCTGCCTCTAAATTCCAGCACCGACCCATTCACTAAAGGTACGTAATGGGAAGCCCTCCCGAAAAATTTCCAAAAATCCTTATCTCCGGAAAGAGGCCCGCCGGCCACTGACCAGGAACTGGTAAGCAGATTTCCTCTTGTAGGATCAAAGACGTTATCCCGGTTGTCAAAATTTAAACCGAATTCCACGCTGCTGACACCGTTGGTGCCGACTTCATCGAGCAAGTCCTGGGATGCGCCGTCTGAAGGATTGGATATTTTTATGTTTTCGTAACGGTAGGCAATGCTACCCTGCACATACTCCGAAAAGTCCTTGCCCAGGCGCAAGTCGCCGCCCGTTATGTCTTCGTCATAACCATAACCAACGTCGGTGTCCCGGGAATGCTGGTGCCTGTAGCCGTCAAAACCGAAAGACACCGGGTAATCAAACAGCCATGGCTCGGTATAGCTTAAGTCAAAACCTTTAGTCTCGCTGCCGACAGAAGCGCGGAGTTTCAAATTTTGCCCCGCGCCCGTAAAATACGGAAAATTCCTCCAGTCGAAATTTTTCTGCTCAACTTCGATGAATCCCACGAACTGGTCCACGGTGCTGTAGCCGCCGCCGAAACTGAACGAGCCGGTCTTTGACTCTTTTACGTCAACCACTAAATCTTTTTTATCCGCGGTCCCGGTATCTTTAGTATCATAGCTTATATCCTCAAAATACCCCAGGTTCTGCAGCCTCTCCTTACTGCGCCTTAATTTATCGCCGTCAAACTTATCGCCCGGCTTGATCCTTAATTCGCGGCGGATTACCACGTCTTTGGTCTTGACGTTGCCGACGATCCTGATCTTATCCACATAGGTTATTTCGTTTTCTACGATGCTGTAAGCGACATTGACGCGGTTGGTAGCCGGGTCAACCGAAGTAGTGTCCTGAACCTGCGCTGAAATATAACCGCGGTCAAAATACAGCCCCTGGATGCCAGCGGCATCCTGCTTTACCGCATCGGGATTGAAGACCTTATCCGGGGTTGCCTCTTTTACCCTGGCCAGTATATCCTTTTCGGAAATATCCTTATTACCCTGTATGGAAACGCTGCCCACCAGGAACTTTTTGCCTTCCTGTATCTTTATGGTTATATAATAAAAGGGCTTCTTGGGATCGGTATTGACCTCATAGTCAACCGTGGCATCGATAAATCCGTTCTTACGGTAAAATGCCCTTACGCGGTCCATGTCCTCTTTTAACACTTCTTCTTTGAGCACGCCGGCATTAAATAACCAGGCCGCTTTTGTCTTAAGCAGTTTCAGGATCTTGCGGCCGGAGAACGCCTTGTTGCCATTGATCATGATCTTTTTGATGCGCATCTTTTTGCCTTCCACGATCTCAAAATTTATCTTTGCCTTATTGGTCTCTTTATTAAGGTCAACCTTATAATTTATTTCCGCGCGGCTAAAGCCCATCTTGTCATACATCTTCTTAAAGGTCTGGACGTCTTCCGCGAGGTTAGGATAATCCAAGTACTGGCCCTCTTTAGACTTTAGGGTCTCTTTGAGCTTCTCGTCTTTCATCGTAATGTGCATGTGGCCGGAAAAGGTAATTTTTTCGATGATTGGCCTCTCTACGACCGTAATAATCACCTTGATGCCGTTTTTATAACCCTCCGTATCAATTTTTATGTCGCTGAAAAACCCCAGGAGGTAAAGGCGCTTTAAGTCGTCGCTGAGCACGTTGTCCAGGTAAGCAGACCCGATCTTAGTCTTCATTTTGGAAATAACCGTATTCGCGCTTATGGCTTTATTACCTTTTATTTCTATGGCAGTGACTGTTTGCGGCGGGGCGGGTTCCTCTTTCTTGGGGGCGGAAAGAGCTTCTTCTTTGGGTAGCTCCTGCGGTTGGCTGACTTCTGCATAAGAAAAAACCAAAGACCCAAGCACTAACAAGAAAGCTGTGAATAAGGAAATTTTTCGCAACATCAAATTATCTCACCTTAGATGTTATTACGGAAACTTTTTACTTAAGTTGTATAATATCACAATCTCCAACAGGGTCAATGGAATTTTGACCTATTCTCCCCGCGCGATATTTTCAAACCGGGTATATTCCTTGATAAAGGTAAGTTTCACTGTTCCCACGGGACCGTTGCGCTGCTTGGCAATGTTTATTTCGGCGATCCCCGCGTTATCCGGAGTAGGGTTATAATATTCTTCCCTTAATATAAGCGCGACGACATCGGCATCCTGCTCTATTGCCCCGGACTCCCTGAGATCGGACAACTGCGGCCGGTGATACTCCCGTGATTCAACAGCCCGCGATAACTGACTGATCGCCACAATCGGAACGTTGAGTTCTCGAGCCAGGGCCTTAAGGGAACGGGAAATTTCAGAGATCTCCTGCTGCCGGCTCTCGCTATTCATCGAACCGCGCATCAACTGCATGTAATCCAAGACGATCAGCTGAATATCATGGTGCATTTTCATCCTCCTGGCTTTAGCGCGCAGTTCCATTACGGAAATTGCCGGTGTATCGTCTACGTAGATCGGCGAATCGGAAAGCTTGCCTGCCGCGGCAGTCAGGCGCGGCCAATCGGAAGTAGCAAGGTAACCCGTGCGTACTTTATGGGCGTCAACTCTGGCGTGGGCGCAAAGCATCCTCTGTACCAGCTGTTCCTTGGACATTTCCAGGCTGAAGATCGCAACCGGTAGCTTTGCCACAACGCCGGCGTATTCAACCATGCCCAAGGCAAAGGCGCTTTTGCCCATTGAGGGCCGGCCGGCAATAATGATCAAATCCGAAGGCTGCAGCCCTGCCGTCTGTATGTCAAAATCTATGTACCCGGTAGGGATACCCGTAACATGCGTTTTCTTCTGATAAAGCAGGTCTATTTTCTCTATACTCTCTTTTATGATCTCCTTTAAGTGCTGGTAACTGCCGTGAATACGGCGGTCGCTCACGTCGAATATAAGCTGCTCCGCGCTATCGACAACTTCGTTAACGTTACCGTCACTTTCATAACAAAGAGAAATAACTTTAGTAGAATTGTTTATCAGCGTCCTTAATACGCCTTTTTCTTTGACTATCGAAACGTAATGGTTGATATTGGCCGCGGTAGGGACGGAATTCGCCAGGGCAGTCAGGAAACTTGCCCCGCCCACGTCATCAAGGTTGCCTTTCCTTTTTAATTCATCGGTAAGGGTGATGAGGTCGACCGGCTTGCTTGCGTTATAGAGGCCGATGATCGCTTCAAAGATCTTTCTGTGGGTATCTTTATAGAAAAGGTCTCGATCCAATGACTCTGCGGCAACGGAAATGGCTTCTTCATCGATAAGCATTGATCCGAGCACTGCCATTTCAGCTTCTAAGTTTTGCGGCGGTACTTTCTCGAATGATGTATCGGGCATATTACTTTTTAACGATCCAGATTTTTACCTTCGCGGAAACCTCCGGATGCAGTTTCACCGGAATTTCATATATCCCCAAAGACTTTAGCGGCTCAGCAAGCACAAGGGAATTTTTATCTATATCGAAACCCTCTTCCTTAATGCTGGCGGCGATCTCTTGTGAAGTTATACTTCCATATAGCTTATCTTCACCTTGCACTAAAACCGTCATGGTGATAGATAGATTATCAAGCTTTGCTTTTAGCGCTTCGGCTTCTGCCTTACGTTTTTGTGAACCCAGAAGTGTGCGCTGTTTTTCTTCTTCTGACTTTTTCAGGTTAGAAGAGGTCAAAGGCACGGCAAGCTTATTCGGAAACAGATAATTGTTGGCAAAACCGTCCTTAACTCTAATGGTTTCCCCTGCTTTACCGATTTTAGATACGTCTTTTTTTAAGATAACTTCCATTTTACCACCGCCTTTTTAGACACGCGTATAGGGAAGCAGCGAAAGAAACCTCGCCCGCTTCACCGCTTCTACCAATCTTCTCTGATGCTTGGCGCAGTTGCCGCTGATGCGCGCGGAAACAAGCTTTCCTCTTTCCTTGATAAACTGTTCCAGCCGCTTGACGTCTTTATAATCTACTCCCCTGATCTTGTCGGCGCAAAAACGGCAGATTTTTTTTCTCGCCGGCATGAATTTATCTTTTTTCTTGATGTCTTTTTTTAATTTAGGCTTAACCCTCATTTACCTTATCCTCGCTTTCATTTAACCAGGTATCTTCCGTTGTTTCCGCAGGCAGTTCCGCAGGCACGCTGTCTACCGGGGCTGCTGCCTTTGGCTGGCCGGGTGCGCCAAGAAACTGGACGCGCTCAGCCCTGACCTCTACTACATTACGTTTCTGCCCTGAATTATCCTCCCAAGAACGCGACTGCAGCCTGCCCTCGATAAAAAGCGGGCTTCCTTTGTGCAGGTATTGATTACACGTCTCTGCCTGCTTATCCCAGGCCACGACCGTAATAAAACAGACCTCGTCTTTCCATTCCTGGTTTTTATCTTTGAACTTCCGGTTTACTGCCATGCGCAGGTTAACCACCGCGACCCCTTGCGGGGTATAGCGCAACTCGGGGTCTTTGGTAAGATTTCCGATCAAGAGCACCTTGTTAAAATTCGCCATCACAATCCTCCCTTTGGCCGTCTTAAATTCAATTAAGCTTTATTATCAATACCCTCAATATATTCTCGTTGAGTGTATAAGTATGCCTTATTTTTTCGATCGCTTCGGCCGGGGCGGTAAAATTCAACAGATAATATACCCCCTCGCGATGTTTCTTTATGGGAAAATAGAGCCTTTTCTTTTCCGACCAGATATTTGCTGTTGAGACGCTTCCATTGTTTTTAGTGATTGCTTCGCTTATCTGGACAAACAGGGCTTTTTTATCCGCATCCGCTAAATCCGGTTTAACAATAAACATCGTTTCGTATTTATTCATTGAGCTGGCTCCTTTTCCTTCTTATTAAATAGATTCATCGTTTTCTCTGTACCTTCTATAACCCAGGCCATTGCGCAGGCGCAGGCCTTATCTACGATTTTTACGACCCTTTTTTTCTCTTCTCTGTTAAATGGCGAAAGTACATATTCAGCTGCCTCTCGCCTCTCGCCGGGGGGCCTTCCGATACCGATCCTTAAGCGGCTGAACTCGCGGCTAGCCAGCGAAACGATGATTGATTCCAGGCCGCGGTGGCCTCCGGAAGAACCGCTGCCTCTTAGCTTTAAACGGCCAAGCTCCAAATCCATATCGTCGCAGATTACCAGAAGGTCCTCTGCCGCTGCCTTATTTTTCTTAAGCAGCGTTGCCACCGCTCTACCGGAAAGGTTCATGTAGGTAACCGGCTCTGCCAGTAAAACATCGCTGCCTTCTAATTTAACCTTGGCAATTAATGACCGGCAGCCAAAAGCGCTTTTAAGTTTCACCCCATAACCTTTTGCCAGGGCATCTACCACAAGAAACCCGATATTGTGCCGCGAACCGGCATAAAACCTGCCGGGGTTACCCAAACCGACGATTAACTTCATGCTTTAAGCTTACTTCTTATCCTTATCCTTATCTTTATCTTTCGCTTTGCCTTCTTCCGGGCTGCCTTCGGCAGCAACTTCTTTCTTTTCCTTGATTACTTCAGGTTCCTTTTGCTCTTCGCCCTCAACCGCCTCGGCAGCCACTTCTTCCTTCATCGGGGCAACCACGTGCAGCACGGTCGCTTCGGGGTCGCTAAGGATCTTTACACCGGAAGGCACGATAATGTCTTTTACGTGTATCGCGTCGCCGATCTTTAAATTCGTAATGTCAACAGGGATCTCTTCGGGTATGTTCGCGGGTAAACATTCGATCTCGATCTCCCAGAGTATGACATCCAGAGACCCGCCGTCCTGCTTTACTCCCGCGGCATCGCCTTTCGCGCTAACCGGCACGTTTATCTTTATCGCCTTAGTCAGAGAGATTTCATTAAAGTCCACGTGGATTACATTGCCGTGGACAGGGTGGTATTGTATTTCCTTAACCAGGCAGGGCCGGGCCTTGCCTGCTTTATCATCTTTGATCTTCAGATTAATGATGGCATTTTCCAGCCTGTGTTGATGCAGCAGCCGGATCAATTCGCCGCTGGAGATCTCTATAGGCTCCGCCTCTTTGCCTTCTTTATAAACCACTGCCGGGATAAAACCCTTATTCCGCAGGCCCTTTGCCTTATTTGTACCTATACCTTGCCTTACTGCTGCTTCCAAAATTAACTCTTCCATTTTACTCGCTCCGCCTTTTTGTTAATCAAACAGGGAACTTACCGACTGTTCCCAGTGGATCCTTTTGATTGCCTCGCCTAACAGTTCCGCCACCGATAAAACCTTAACCCGTGGATGTTCTTTATCTTTATCCAAAGGAATACTATTACTGACTACCAACTCCAATAAATCATTGCATTTATCCAGACGCTGCATCGCCGGCCCCGAGAGCACGCCGTGGGTGATTGCCGCGCGGATAGTTTTACATTTAGCCTTCTTGAGCGCTGCCACGGCTTCGATCAAAGAACTGCCGGTAGCGATCAGGTCGTCTACGATGATCGCGTTCTTGCCTTCCACCTCTCCGAGGATATGCATTACCTCGGTCTTTTCCGGGGAATCCCTGCGTTTATCAATTATTGCCAGCGGTATAGAAAGCCTCTTGGCATATGACCTTGCCATTTTTATACTGCCCACGTCGGGTGAGACCACGACCGCGTCTTTAATTTTCCGGCCGTTAAGATAATCAATGAAAACGCCTACCGCAAAAAGATGGTCTACGGGAATATCAAAAAACCCCTGGATCTGGCCGGCATGCAGGTCCATAGTCAAGATCCTGTTTGCGCCCGCAGTAGTCAGCAAATTTGCCACAAGCTTTGCGGTGATCGGAACGCGCGGCTGGTCTTTCCTGTCCTGCCTTGCGTAACCGAAGTAAGGTATTACCGCCGTGATCCTCTGGGCGGAGGCGCGCTTTAAAGCATCGATCATGATCAAGAGCTCCATCAGGGTCTCGTTAGGCGGCGGGCAGGTCGGCTGGATCACAAACACATCCTTACCGCGGACATTCTCGTCAATCTGAACGCGTATTTCGCCTTCGCTGAACCTAGAAACTAACGCCTTTGAAAGCTTGACCTTAAGATAGTTACAAATATCCTTTGCTAACTCCGGATGCGCGTTTCCGCTGATTACCGTCAATTTATCCATTTCCTTTACCCCTCGTATTTTATTTGTGTTTTAAAGACTTTGCCGGCACTCCGGCAACCACCGAACCAGCGGGCACAAGAGTATTCTTTACCACTACTGAACCCGCGCCGGTCTTTGCAGCCTTACCGATCTTTACCGGCGCGACTAAAACCGTATCCGAACCAATAAAGGCATTGTCCCCGACAACGGTCAGGTTTTTATTCTTTCCGTCAAAATTTGCCGTAACCGTACCGGCGCCAATATTTACTTGCCTGCCGATTTTTGAGTCTCCGATATAGGAGAAATGCTTCAAGAGGGCTTTGGGTCCGATATTGGAACGAACGATCTCCAGAAAATTACCGACGATTACACCATCACCAAGGCGGGTGCCTTCTCTTAAATGGGCGAATGGCCCGATACTGCAATGTTTACCAATTTTAACATCTCTTTCGATAACTGTAAAGGGATAAATCACGCTGTCAGTGCCGATCTTTGTGCCGTAGCTGATAAAGGTGGAAGCCGGATGGACCAGCGTAATCCCCTGCTCCATGATCCGAGCATTAATCCTGGCCTGCATAATTGCATTGGCCTTAGCCAGATCTAAACGGGAATTTATCCCTAACGCCTCATCAACCTCATCAAGGTTTACGTTTTCCATCAGCTGGTTTTTACGGTAAAAGATATTGATGACATCAGTGAGGTAATATTCTTTTTTGCGGTTATCCGGACGGACAAACTTTAACGCCTCGGATAATAAGTCTTTATCAAAACAAACAATGCCGGTATTGATCTCTTTGATTTCCTTCTGGTAATCGCTGGCGTCCTTCTCCTCTACGATCCCCGAAATACAGGAATACCCATCCCGTAAGATCCTTCCGTAACCGGAAGGCTTAGTGACGCCGGCGGTCAGTAAAGTTGCTGCCAGGGCATTATCCCTGTGATGTTTAAGTAGCCTGTTTACCGTCGCTTCAGTAAGTAAAGGGGTATCGGCATAAAGGATCAAGGCCGTGCCGTGAAATTTTTTTAAGCGGGCCAGCGCCAGTTTTACCGCGTCAGCCGTGCCTTTAAGCTGTTTTTGGATGACAATTTCCATGCCGTCCGGAAGTTCCTGTTTTACTTCATTGTATTTGTGCCCAAGCACCGCGACAACTTTGGCCGGCCGCAAGCCCTTGACTAGATCCAGCGCGTAACCGATCATCGGACGGCCGCATAGCGGATGTAAAACCTTAGGGGTCTGCGATTTCATCCGCTTGCCTTTACCTGCCGCCAGTATTATTACCGCTATTTTATTCTTTTTCATGGTATTATTTTTTAAGGGACAGAGCTCTAGCGCTAAACTGTCCTAAGTCTTCTTATTCACTGGGACGTATGGAATCGAACCATAATAGCGAGACCCAAATTCTCGTGTCCTACCAATTGGACGACGTCCCAAAATTCCACTTATGCAAAAAGACAGGTTTGAATCCCGTTATGTCAATAAAGTGCCGGAACCTTTACTTTTTCCTGCTCGAACGCGTCCAGCACTCTCTTCTGAAGATATTCCCTAAAAGACTGTGTTATCGGATGGGCAATATCTTTATGTTCCAGTTGGGCATTGACCGACGATTCTACGATCATCGGCCGAGGCACCAGCGGTAATTGAGCTCCGCATTGATTACAGTACTTACTGCGCGGTTCATTCTTAAAACTGCATTTCGGACAAGGCTGTTTTACCTTCCGTGAAGGCATCGCGATAAACAGGCCGCTTGTCCCTTCAATCACCTTGATGTTCCTCACCACAAAAGCATTGTCAAACGTCACGGTTGCATACGCCCGAAGTTTTTTATCCGGAGAATCTTTGATGAATATCTTCACTTCGGTGATTTCCATAACACCTCCTTTCACCTACTGAAAATCCGGTAACCTTATTTTCAAAAGCCTCTCCAGAGCGTTTGAAAAGTTTGTTACTTTAAGATACGAGAAAAAGCGACCCAGCCTTTTCTCCGTATTTTTCAGTATGTATGCGCTACAAATACCTGCCAAAAACGGTTTTTCTTAAGTTGTGCGTATAGTCTCTCGCCCTCCTTTCTGGAAGAAATAAAACAAAATACCGTTGGCCCGCTGCCGGACATCAAGATCGCTCTTTGCCCCAGCCGAACCAGCCTGCTTTTGATTTTGCCTATTTCCCCGTAAATAGAAGCCGTAACCTGCTCAAGACTGTTAAAAAGGGCTTTTTCTATTAAAAAAGGGTTATTTTTCTTGAGTGCCGAAGTTAATATCTTAACATTATTTTTTCCCATTGTCAACGCTTGAGTTAAGGCTCTGCTTGAAACTTTAAGCTTATCCCACTCTCGATAAATAGACGGCGTGGAAACGCTTATCCTGGGAACAATGATAACGTGCCAAACTTTACGTTTGTTAAGCGCCTTTAAGGTTCTGATCCGGTCACCGCGGCCCTTACCCAGCGCGAAAGGAGAATCATAGATAAAAAACGGCACGTCTGCGCCGATTTTTTTTGCCAGATGAACCAGTTCCTGCCTATTGATCTTTAATCCCCAAAGCTTGTTCAGGCCGCTAAGCACTGCCGCGGAATTACTGGAGCCGCCGGCCATACCGCTTCCCACCGGGATACGCTTGATTATTCTGATCTCTACCCCCTTACTAGTGCCGCAAGCCTTCTGCAAGATACTGGCTGCTTTGTACGCCAAATTAGAATTATCCTGCGGCAGGCCGGGCATATTAGAACTTACTTTTATTTCTCCGTCGGGAAGGATTTTAAGGATTATTTTATCGCAGAGACTTATCCTTTCAAACAAAGTTTCTATATCGTGGTAATTGTCTTTACGTTTACCTAAGACATTAAGATATAAATTGAGCTTGGCGTAAGAATGGACTATTGTTCTGTTCACTTAAGAAATGACTGCTAAAGCGGCTTTTTCGATGTCTGTGCTGGTAAGATTGTATTCTTTTAAAAGCTCAGCCGGTTCACCCGACTGGCCATATCTGTTTTTTACGCCTAAACGCGTAACCCTAACGGGAAAATTTTCGGCTACAACCTCATCTATTGCCGAAGCAAGGCCTCCGATAACCGAATGCTCTTCGCAGACCACGATGCCTTTTGTTGTTTTAGCCGCATCCAGTATCACTTCTCTGTCCAGGGGCTTGATCGTATGTACGTTGATCACGCGTGCCTTTACCCCTTTTTGCAAGAGGTTTTTTGCGGCGATCAGCGCCTCATTTACCATAAAACCGCAGACAGCTATCGAGACATCGTTGCCTTCGGTTAAGACCTGTGCCTTACCGAGTTTAAATTCGCCTTTGTTCCCAATAGTAACAAATTTTGGCCTGCCTAAGCGCACATAAAACGGCCCCTTTGCCAGCGTAACTGCTTTTATTACATCAGCTGTCTGGGGTCCGTCGCAAGGTACGACTATGTTCATATTCGGAATAACGCGCATCAATGCGATGTCTTCCAACGCCTGATGGCTTGAGCCGTCCTGGCCGACGGTAAGGCCGGCGTGCGAAGCGACGATCTTAATATTAAAATTATTATAAGCAACCGTATTCCTTACCTGGTCCCAGGCGCGGCCCGAGGCAAATATGGCAAACGTAGAGACAAAGACCGTCTTGCCGCAGGAGGCAATACCAGCGGCCAGGGCCATCATATTCTGTTCGGCAACGCCGATATTAAAAAACCTTTCGGGAAATTCCCGGGCAAACAGATTTGTCCTTGTGGAACCGGAAAGATCCGCATCCAGGACAATGATCTCGCTATTTTGTTTACCCAGCTCAACAAGGGTCTTGCCGTAAATATCGCGTTGGTATAATAGTTCCATTTATTGCAGCTCTTGCAATGCCTTTTCCGCTTCTTCTTTTGTCGGTGCCCGGCCGTGAAAATCTACCACATTTTCCATAAAAGAGACACCCTTACCCTTAATGGTATGGGCAATGATTATACTGGGCTTACCTTTTACCTCTTTGGCCTGGTCATAGGCAGAAAGTATCTGGCCCATATTGTGTCCCTCTATTTCAATGGTATTCCAGCCGAACGCGCGCCATTTGTCAATCACCGGCTCAATATTCATAATATCCTTTACTTTTCCGTCTATCTGGAACCCGTTGTAATCGAGAATAGCGCATAGATTATCGCACTTAAAATGGCTGGCTGCCATTGCCGCTTCCCAGATATTTCCTTCTTGGGTTTCCCCGTCACCCATAAGACAATAAACACGGTATTCTTTTTTATCGACCTTACCTACAAGGCACATGCCCACGGCTATAGAAAGCCCTTGGCCGAGAGAGCCGGAAGCAACCTCGACGCCGGGAGTCCTGCGGTCAGGGTGGCCCTGTAATATCGAGCCTAATTGCCTCAGTGTCCAGAGTTTCTCAATGGGAAAATATCCTGCTTCCGCAAGCACGGCATACCACAAAGGACAACAATGGCCTTTAGAGAGATGGAACCTGTCCCTCTCCGGCCAATGCGGCTCTAGGGGCTTGATCCGCATCACGGAAAAATACAAGGCAGTGATCAGATCTGCTGCCGAAAGGCTGCCGCCGGGATGGCCGGAACCTGCCTTGGCCAGCATCTGGACGATCAAACGGCGTATCTGTTTTGCTTTTTCTTCTAATTGCCTGATTTGGATGTCGGGGTTTGGCATGCTTTTCTTAGTGTTTCCAGTTTCTGCTTAACTTTATCCTGTTTAGGGTCTAACTTTAACGATTTACCCCAATTGATCTTTGCGTTATCAGGATCGCTTATCTTGGAATAAAGATCTCCCAAGTGGTCATAAATGACCGAGTCCTCGGTCAAGGCGCTTGCCCTGAGCAATAGCTTAAGCGCCTCGTCGATCTTACCCTTTTTAAAATAAAGCCAGCCCAAGCTGTCAAGGTAAGCGCCATTATCCGGCTGCGCCTGGAGCGCTTTCTTTATCATCACCTCGGCAGCATCCAGGTTTTTATTTTCTTCAATATAAAGATAGCCAAGACAATTAAGCGCTTCGCTATCGGCAGGCGACAGATCAATTATCAAACGGTAAATATTTTCCGCTGCCTGAAACTTCTCCTGGCTGACATACAATGCTCCCAAACTCTTGTAAATCTCTATATTCTGGGGATTAAGTTTTGAGGCATTCTTAAGGGCAATTTCATATTCCCGGCTTGCTTCGCCGGGCTTATTTTGCAGGGAATATAAAAAGGATAATATCGCGTGCGCATCAACTGCTTCCGGATCAAGTTTTCCAATAAGTTCCAGTTCCGGGCATGCCTTGTTGATCTCGTTGTTCTTTATGTAAGTTACGGCTAGGTTCAGGCGTATTGCCGTATTCTTATTATCCAGCCGCAAGGCCTGCTGATATTCCTCGATCGCACTGCCTTTATTGCCCAAGTCATCATAGATCACGGCCATAATATAATGGCTCAACGCACTGGACGATCGTTTATCTAAAGCCAGTCCCGGCCGGCCGCACAAAAATACGGAAACCAGACAAAATAAGACCGCCAGCCTTAGCTTTTTTGCGCCAAAAACCATTATTTGCCAGCCGTTAAGCCGAGGCTCTCTTCTTCACGTGACGAAGACGGCGGCGCATCTTCTTCCTTTTATGAGTCCGGATCTTCTGTTTTTTTCTTTTTCTACCGCAAGGCATAGCTTGCCTCCTTAGTATATAACTTTATTCAAAGGATATTCGATGATCCCTTCCGCGCCTGCGCTTTTAAGCCTGGGGATCAATATCCTGACAATTTTTTCGTCAATCACCGTCTCTACCGCGCACCAGCCGTCTTCGGAAAGGCCGGAAACTGTGGGCCTTTTCAATGCCGGCAGCGCAGCAAGCACTTCTTTTAGGTCGGACTTTTTCACATTCATCTTTAAACCGACCTTTTCTTCCGCGGCAATCGCCCCTTTTAAGAGCAGGGCGATCTGCTGCATTTTTTCCTTCTTCCACTTGTCTTTATAAGATTGCTTATTGGCAATGAACTGCGTGGTGGATTCACATAACGTGGCGATGATCGCCAGTTTATTTGCCTTAAGGCTGCGGCCGGTCTCTGTAAGTTCGACGATCGCGTCCACCAGCCCGGAATTGACTTTAACTTCGGTAGCGCCCCAGCTGAATTCCACGTCCACTTTTATTTTATTTTTACGAAAATACTCATTGGTCACGTTAACCAATTCCGTGGCAACGCGCTTGCCCTGAAGGTCCTTTATTGATTTTATACCTGAAACCTCCGGTACAGCCAAAACCCACTTTACCTTATTCAGGCTCTGCTTGGCATAGGTCAAATCCGTAACTCTTGCCACATCGGATTTATTCTCTAATATCCAGTCGTCACCGGTGATCCCGCAATCAAGCGCCCCGTCGTCAACATAACGGGACATTTCCTGGGCGCGCAGCAGCACACATTCGATCTCGGGGTCGTCTATGGAGGGAAAATACGAACGTTCGGAAGGCAAAGAAAGGTTAAAACCCGCCTTTTTGAAGATCTTAAAGGTCGCCTCTTGCAGGCTGCCTTTAGGTAAACCTAATTTTAGCACTTTATCTTTCATTAGTTTAGACCTTTCATTTTACACAGTCATTTATTATACAGAGTTAACTTACTTTGTAAAGAAAAATAATTGCAATATTCGTAATTTGGCTTATAATAAATTCTCAAATACCAAAACACCAAGGAGAAGACATGCTTAAAAAACTACGCAACAAGAAAACCGCGAAGAAAGTATGGATCGTGCTGGCAGTATTGATCGTTCCCGCGTTCGTGCTCTGGGGCGCCGGCAGTTTCACGCGCGGCAATAAAGAAGATGGGCGCTACGGCTACGTAGGAAAAATCTTAGGCAAAAAAATAAGCACTCTTGAATATAACGACGCGCTGGAGGCCGTACGCAACCAGGCGTTTATCCAATTCGGGGATAATTTAGCTGAAGTCCAAAAATACTTAAACCTGGAATCGCAGGCGTGGGAAAGGATCATGCTGCTGACAGAGGCAAAAAGGCGCGGGATAAAAGCAAAAGACCGGGAGGTAATCGAAATGATCGAAAGTTATCCCTTCTTCCAGCGCAACGGCCGGTTTGACGAACGGATATATCAGGAGATGCTCAAATACGCATTCCGCGCTCAAGCCCGCGTATTTGAAGAGCAGGTCAGGCAGAACCTTCTCATATCCAAGCTCTTCGGGCAGGTAACCGACGCTGTAAAATTCGACGATAACGAACAAAGGATGGAATATGAAAAGGCCAACGAACAGGTAAGCGTCTATTACATTGCGGCACTCCCTGCGGATTTCGCGAAGGCACTCACACCTGCGGACAATGAAATCAGCGCTTATTTTACCGACAATAAACTTGATTTTAAAGAACCTTTTTCTTTTAACCTGGAATATATTGCTTCGGAATCGGAAGATAAGGTCAAGGCCATCTTCCCCTATGTGAAGAAAAAAGAATACTTCAATAAACTCCTTAAAGATACAAAGCTGGAAATAAAAGAAACCGGGCTATTCGCGGAGACCTCTGCCATCCCCGGCATCGGCTGGCTGCCGCAGGTAACTGAATTGTTATTCAAGGTTAAAATAGACCAGTTCCTCCCCCCGCTAAAAATGGACAAAACCTATTATCTTATCCGGCTCAAAGAGAGAAAAGAACCTTATATTCCGGAATTTGACAAAATAAAAGATAAGGTTAAGGAGGCTTTAATAAAAGAAAGGTCTACGGATATTGCCAAGAAAAAAATAGGGGAATGTTATGAAAAATTAAAACAAGATTATGCAAGCAATCCGGGGACAGTGGATATTGAACGCGCGGCCGCTGCGTTCGGATTAAAATCGAATTCAACTAGTATGTTCAAATACGGCAGTTATATCGAGGGGATCGGTTCGTCTGATGCCTTCTGGGTATACACAAAAAACCTAAAGGAAAATGAACCCAGCAAAGTGATTTCACTTCCTTCAGGTTTCTATATTATCAAGATAAAATCCCGCCTTCCGGTTGATGAAAAGAAATTCAAAGAGGAAGCGGAAGATTTCGGTAAGAAACTCTTATTACAGAAAAAACAGGAACACTTTAGCGCCTTTGTGACAGAATTGAAGAAGAGCTCACAAAGATAATAAATTAATCTCGCCTGCCTAAAATCAGCTTACCTTTATGGAAGTAACCGGGCACTGTTCGGCAACTTCTTTAAGATTATGAAGTGAACAGCTCTGCGCTTTAATATGGGCAATGCCGTCTCCCTGCACCTCAAATACCTCGGGACAGGATTGTTCGCATAAACCACAACCTACGCAAGTCGCTGCATCAACACTTACCTTTCCCATAACTATATCCCTCCGCTAATACAAAAGTTTAGGCTAATTATCTTTCCAGTAAATTCTCAAACATCTCTTCGTGGTTTACTTCTTCCGATAAGATGTGAGTTACCAATTGATAAGTTACATTGTCCTTGCCCAGCGTCTTTTTGGCGATCTTATTATAGACCTCGATCGCTGTCGCTTCCGCTTCGGTGACAATACGGATCATCCTGTTTATATCCGCGGTGTTCTTCGGCGGCATCATATACGGGGCATTGGCATTCTTTTCAAGTTCCATCGGATTAGCAACAGGCATGCCGCCAAGCTTTACGATCATGTCGGCTACTTCCCCGGCATGCTCCAGCTCTTCCTTGGCGATCTTCATCAAAAGCTCGTTCATGTCTTCATAGGCCTTGCCGGAAACGGTCTGCGCCATATACCAGTAAAGATAAAACGCCAGCCACTCATCCGCATACGCCTTGTTCAGGTCTTTTACCAAATCTTTTAAACTAAGATCAACGATTGCCCTGGCTTGTTTACCCATGATCCACCTCCATTTAATTTCCTTCGGGTTTCACCACCCTAAGGTTATACTTCTCTATATTAGCATCTGCGATCGCCTGGATTTTTTTGATTTCTTCCGGGTTATTCAGCAGATGTTTAAACCTGCCCTGCGCCTTGAGGTATTCTTCCACAGGCTTAGGCTGGATCTGGCGCACGCCGGTCAATTTACCGTTTTCATATTCGATCAACGGATAAAGCCCGGTATCTACCGCGAGTTTAGCAACTTCAAAAGTAAGTTCCGGGCCATAGCGCCAGCCTAACGGACAGGGTACATGGATCTGCATATACTTGGGTCCTTTTATACTCATTGCTTTTTTAACTTTTCTCTGGATATCCTGAGCAAAACCCGCAGAAGCAGTAGCCACATAGGCAATGCCGTGGGCATTGGCGATTTCCGGCATCGGCTTCTTGGGCCGGATATTACCGGAAGAACTGTTGGTTACCGGGCTGGTAGAGGTATTGGTATTAAAAGGAGTCAGTCCACTTCTCTGCACGCCAGTATTCATATAAGCTTCGTTATCATAACAGACATATAATATATCGTGGCCTCTCTCCAGCATTCCGGATAATGCCTGCAGTCCGATATCGGCTGTGCTTCCGTCGCCGCCTTGGGCTATAACGTTAATGCCGTCTTTTTTTCCCAAATACCTAAGCGCGGATTCTACACCGGAAGCAACCGCCGCCGCATTTTCAAACAATGAATGTATCCAGGGAACCTCCCATGCGGTTTCCGGGTACTTTGTGGAAAATACCTCCAGGCATCCGGTATTATTGACTACGATCGTATTGGGGCCGCTGGCATCAATCACCAGCCGCGCTGCCAAAGACTGCCCGCAGCCTGCGCAAGCAGTGTGTCCGGGCGATAAAAAATGGTTACTCATAACTCTCCTTTAATAGTTCTGGTTTTAAATCAATGAATTCTCCGGCCAATTCTTTCGCCGTAAGCAACCGGAAGACTTCTTTTATGGAATCCTTGGTTATATCGCGGCCGCCCAGGCCGACGACAAAACTGGAAATAACCTGGGGTTTTTTCTTTTTACTGCAGAATACCGCCTTGATCTCGGAATACAGCGGCGCAAAAGACCCCAAAGATACTGCCCTGTCCATTACGGCAACTTTCGGAGTATTTTTCAGCGCTTCGTAAATCGCTTGAGCAGGAAACGGCCGGTAAGAGGTGATCTTCAACAATCCTACCTTTTTCCCCTTTGCCCTTAATTCATCGACTACTTCTTTGATCGTTCCGCAAACAGAGCCCATTGCTACAATCACGCGCTCCGCGTCCTTAGTGTAATATTCCTCTACCAGGCCGTTGTAAGCGCGGCCAAAGACCTTGGCAAAATCAGCGGTGATCTTGGGGATCAGATTTAAAACGTCTTTATGTGTTTCCTGAAGCGCATAGCGGGTTTCCATATAATAGTCAGGGTCGGCAAGTAACCCCATAGAAATCGGATTTTCTGTATCAAGCTTATAAAGCGGCTTATAGGCAGGTAAAAACTTATCTACTTGTTCCTGGGAAGGCATATCCACGGTTTCAATGCCGTGCGTAAGAATAAAGCCGTCCATACAAACCATAACCGGCAGCATTACCGATTTATCCTCTGCCAATTTATAGGCAATTAAGTGAAAATCAGCTGCTTCCTGGATGTCTTCGGCAAACAACTGGACCCAACCGGTATCGCGCATCGATACGGAATCCTGCTGGTCGTTCCAGATATTGATCGGTGCTGAGATCGCCCGGTTGGCGCAGGTCATCACTACCGGCAGCCGCATCCCGGCGATATTAAAAAGCACCTCTGCCATATAGAGCAGCCCTTGAGAACTGGTGGCTGTATAAACCCTCACTCCGGTGGCAACAGCGCCCAAAACCACAGATGCTGCCGAATGCTCCGATTCAACGTTTACGAACTGGGAATTAAGCTTGCCTTCGCAAACCATCGTCGCCAGCTCTTCGACAATATGCGTCTGGGGGGTGATCGGGTAAGCCGAGATAACTCCCGGCTTACATAACCTTATAATTTCCCCAACCGCCAGAGAACCTTCCAAAAACTCTTTCATGTCTAACCTCTTCCTTATTTATCTTTTTCCGTAGATTCTTCCTTAACCATGACGATATCCTTCTTGGGGCAAATCATCGCGCAGATACCGCAGCCTTTGCAATAAGAATAATCGCAGATAAAGGTATTCTTTTCATTACCTGAAATGCAGCCTTCCGGACAAACCAAAAGGCACATTTTACAACCAATGCAGTTCTTCTGCAGATACTTTGGCCTTGTTGCAATACGCCAGGAACCGGTCTTGTTATTTTTGCTTGTCCCCGGCTTAGATGTCAACGGTCCATACATGTTTTATCCCTTCCACAGTAAGTGGACACCGATCTATCCTTTAAGATCGGGTGCCTTTAATAAACTCAAAACCCTGTTTAGCTGAGGCCAGGTTAGCTTCCTGGGCCTTGCCGGAAAACCTCTTTTTTATCGCTTCAAACAAGAAATCCAAGCTCAATTCTCCGGTTGCCGCGCAAAAAGCGCCTAATAACGCGGTGTTACCCAAGGGCCTGCCGATCGTCTTCAGCGCTATCTCATTGGCAGGTACGGTAAAGAGCTTCTGCTTTGCCTTGAGCTTAGGCAGGTCCTGCGCTTCTTTTTCATTGAGGATCGCAACGCCGTCTTCTCTTAAACCGGAAAAACAGTTAAACCCGCGCATCAGCGTAGCATCCATGATCAGGATATAATCCGGCTCATAGATCTGGCTGCGCAGCCGCACGGGACGGGAGTCCACGCGTACAAAGGCATTCATCGGAGCACCCATACGGGCTGCCCCAAAATGCGGAAAGGCATAGGGATACATCCCTTTTAAAAAATAAGCATGGCCTAATAAGGACGCGGTAGTGATCGCGCCCTGCCCTGCCCGGGCATGGATACGTATTTCTTTCATCAGTCGCACTCCTTCTTTGCTCTAAAAAACAAAAGCGAATATCTATAATACGACTTTTGTTATACTTTGTCAAATAGTTTTATTTTCAGGCCCTAAACTTGAAATCCTATAATATTATGCTATACTTTAAGTGACAATTAGGTACAAGCACTGATAAAGGCAAACTAGCAGTAATGCTGGGGCGCAAAGCGAC
>CAIRWO010000054.1 GCA_903882345.1 Candidatus Omnitrophota bacterium
GGAAGTTCCCGCGGGATGCCTGTTATAAAATGCTGAAAATGAAAAAAGGCGAAATCTACGGTCCTGAGCCGATGTATAAAGGCTATGCGGTTTTCAGGGTTATGGATGCCCGCCCGGCAAACGACGCCGACTACGCAAAGGCAAATGTAAAAAATTCCTATTATGAAAAAATAAAAAGCAGCAAGAGATATACGGGTTTAGACCAGTGGATCAAGGACCTTAAACAGCAGGCGAATATTAAAATCTATAACAATACCCGGCCCTAAAATGCACCTTGTCCTATTGGATGGACAAGTGTCCCGCTTTCTGCGGGAATGGGCCGGTATGCGCTTTTGCGCAATACCCGAACCTAATGGATGGTTCGGTATGCACTTTCTGTGCAAGGAGGGCGGGAAATGAAAGGATTGCTTATTGTAGTATTGGTGTTCGCTTTAATCGTTTCATCGGGGGGATTGGTTATGGCGCTAGATAAAACGGCAAGCCCGGCGTCGATGTCCGACGCTACAAGAAACCAGTTGGCAGCGCAGGCCAAAAATAAATTAGAGAGCCGGCAGTGGGAAGTATCTGTGACATCCGCCGGCAAGAAGGCAGCCACAGAAACCGATGTATTTACTTTTACCGATGGCAAGGTAACTTCGAAAAATCTTTCTGCTCAAGGCTACAAGAAGTCTAACCTAAACGTCGGCATTCAAGACGACGGCACAATCGTATGGGAGACAATGCAAGTCAATGCTAATAATAACGACCTTGCTTTTTTCAGGGGTGAATTATCCGGTACTACTATGAGAGGCGTAATAAGTATGCAGCCGGTAAAAGGCGAAAAGACAATCTTTAATTTCACGAATGCCTCGCAACAGGCAGTAACGCCGGCTAAAGAGACAGCAGCGCCAGTACCAGCGCCGAAAAAAGGCAAAAAATAAGCGCAAGGAAAAGAAGAGACGATGAAAAGAATAATTTTTGCTGCGTTAGCTTTAAGTATTATTTTAACTATGCCGGCAGCGGCAGCCGAGATAAATCCTCAGCCGCAAGGTGAGAACGCCAAGCCAAAACACCAGGTGATTACCAAGAAAGTAACCGGCGAGGTTGCCGGCATCAGTAAGAATTTTATTGCCGTAGATTACAAACAGGATGAGAAAGGCACGCGCGAGCTCCCCATGGATATGGACAAAAAGACCAAAAGCGCGTATGAGAGTTTAGAGAAGATAAAAGTTGGCGACATTGTCGCGGTTACTTATGATGAAATATCAGAGGTCAAAGAGGGCCAAAGGCCCATAGTAATTAAAAGGTTAGCTAAACTTGTTGAGTTTCATCAGGCAGCGCGGGTTGCGTCGGGGTCATCGGTTTTACAAAGCGGAGAATAACAACTGCGACTACTGAATTCAAGGATGGACACGGACAGTAAAAATCCTGGGAACATTTTAAAAATAATCCTGCCAGCTATGTTTTTGTTTGCGGCAGGTTTATTTTTATTCACCCCTTTTGCTGGAGCAGTGCAGATATCAAGGATCCAGACCGGAAGCATCTATTTTGACGCTGACGATATCTCCCTGCCCGTAGGTATCCAGGATGTGGACCAGACAAAGACGCTGGTCCTGCTTTATACCAATGCCGATGTCACTGTTAATGTTAACGTCCAGAGTATTCTTTTCAGCGCGCAGTTTGAAGCAAATAATTCAGTAGTCATCAGCCGCGACGGCGCAAACTACCCGGTTACAGTAACTTATTATATTGTTGAATTTGCCGACGGAGTGAAAGTCCAACGCGGTATCAGCTCGTTCCTGCCCGGCGTCTATACCAACGACGCATACCGGATAAAAGACATTGACATAAGCACCTTGACTGGTTACGTCAGTCCTTCCCAGCCTAATGCCTTTGCGGTTGTCCAGACGCGCGCGGCAATGACGACAAATATTTATGATGAA
>CAIRWO010000055.1 GCA_903882345.1 Candidatus Omnitrophota bacterium
GGTCGATAGTTCTTTCTTGTTGAAAATCACCCGTGAATCACTAGGTGATAAAGTGCTGGCAGTAACTGCGGTGTCTGCCACCTATCCGCAGGATGAGTTGGAGTCGGCGAAAAAAACTGCCCGGCTGCTTAAGGCAAGACATAAAATAATCCGGACATCCGAATTGGGAAATAAAAATTTTGTTTCTAACCCGGTTAACCGCTGTTATTTCTGTAAAAAGGAATTGTTCGGCAGGCTAAAAAAGATCGCCCGTAAAAATAATCTAAAATTTATTATTGATGCAAGTAATGCTACGGATAAAAAAGATTATCGTCCGGGCGCGAAGGCAAAGAAGGAACTTGGCATCCGTTCCCCGCTGGAAGAAGCAGGTTTTACTAAAAATGAGATACGCAGGTTAAGCAAAAAGTTTAAATTACGTAGCTGGAATAAGCCTGCTCTTGCCTGCCTTGCCTCACGGGTTCCTTACGGTATGCCGATCACGCCTGCCGTTTTATCGAAAGTTGAAAAGGCGGAGAGATCGCTTAAGGCAATGGGATTTAAACAGGTAAGGCTGCGGCATTACGGCACGCTTTGCCGCATCGAGGTCAATGCCGCCGACGTAGAGGCATTGGTAAAGAAACGTAATTTAATTGTAGCAAAACTAAAACCCCTGGGATATAATTATATAACCGTAGATTTAGAAGGCTACCGTACAGGCAGCCTTAATGAGCTGATAAAACGATGAGAAAAATTTATCTTGATTACGCCGCTACTACGCCTGCTGATCCGGCAGTTATCGAGGCGATGCAGCCGTATCTTTTTGAGAAATTTGCCAATCCTTCAAGTATACACTCTTTTGGGCAGGAAGCGCGCAAGGCTGTAGACGATTCAAGGGAGGTAACCGCGGTTTTTTTAGGCGCAAAGCCGGAAGAGATCGTTTTTACTTCCGGCGGCACCGAATCAAATAATTTTGCTATTCAAGGTGTTGCCTATGCCATGCAGCATAAAGGTAACCACATTGTTACGACCGCTATTGAACACCATGCAATAACCGAACCGTGTAAAGTTTTAGAGAAAAGAGGATTCAAGGTCAGTTTTGTCGGCGTGGATAAAGCCGGCCTGGTTGACCCCGGGGATATCAAGAAGGCGATTACAGATAAAACCGTGCTGGTTTCCGTAATGCATGCTAATAATGAGATCGGCACTATCCAGCCGATCGCCCAGATCGGAAAAATTACCCGCGATAAGGGTGTATATTTTCATACCGATGCCGTCCAGACCGTCGGACATATCCCGGTCAATGTCGATGAACTGAACGTCGATTTATTATCGTTGTCCGGCCATAAATTTTACGGCCCCAAGGGTGCAGGGGCGCTCTATATTCGGAAGGCAACACATATAGAAACGTTTTTAAACGGTGGAGACCAGGAGAGAGGCAGGCGCGCATCCACACATAATACGCCGGGGATCGTCGGCTTAGCCCGGGCGCTTGAGCTATGCAAAGAAAAAATGGCCGACGAGGCAAGATTTCAGACAGCCTTAAGAGATAAATTGATCAAGGGGGTCCAGGATAAAATCTCCAATGTTTTTCTTAACGGCCATCCGGTAAAAAGGCTGCCGAACAACGTTAATTTTTCCATAAAATATATTGAAGGCGAGTCAATGCTGCTCAATCTTGACATGCTGGGGATTGCGGCATCTACCGGCTCTGCCTGTACTTCAACCTCCCTGGAACCTTCCCATGTTTTATTGGCTATCGGCCTGCCGCATGAAATCGCCCACGGCTCGTTGAGATTTACTATGGGCAGGTGGACTAAAGAAGAAGATATAAGCTACCTTCTAGCTAACCTTCCTAAGATCGTCGATAAATTACGGCAGATGTCTCCTCTTTACGAAAAGAAATAACGATGCATGATAAAATCCTAGATTTTTTAAAACGCAAGCAGGAATATGTCTCCGGCGAAGAGATCAGTAGTCATCTGAAGATCAGCCGGCAGGCGTTATGGAAGCACATCGAAATATTGCGGGACTCCGGATATGATATTATCGCCGTGCCTCACCTCGGCTATAAGCTCGTTTCACTACCCGACAGGCTTTTCCCTTCGGAAA
>CAIRWO010000056.1 GCA_903882345.1 Candidatus Omnitrophota bacterium
CGTGTGGACGAAACCTTTTTCTTTTAAATTATTAATAATAAATGGTTCAAATAAATCCAGAGCCATCTGTTTGGGAAGGCCGCATTGATCGAGGTTCAACTCCGGGCCTACGACGATTACCGAACGTCCGGAGTAATCCACGCGCTTACCCAAAAGGTTCTGTCTGAAGCGGCCTTGCTTGCCCTTCAACATGTCGGAAAGCGATTTTAACGGCCGGTTGTTCGCGCCCATCACTGCCCTGCCGTGCCTGCCGTTATCCAGCAGCGCGTCCACCGATTCCTGCAGCATTCTTTTTTCGTTGCGAATAATTATTTCCGGAGCGCTTAACTCCATCAGCTTCTTAAGCCGGTTATTGCGGTTGATCACTCTCCGGTATAGATCATTAAGGTCAGAGGTGGCAAACCTGCCGCCGTCAAGCGGTACCAAAGGCCTTAAGTCCGGCGGGATAACGGGAAGGATCTCCAATACCATCCATTCCGGACGATTACCCGATTTTTTAAAGTCTTCTACTATTTTAAGGTTCTTCAGCGTCTTGCGGTTATTCAGCAGGTCCTTTGATTTTTCCAGGTCCTTGCGTAATTTACGGCATAAAACATCGAGATCGACCTCTTTGAGCAGGTCACGCACTGCCTCAGCACCGATCTTGGCCTTAAAATTCGCGCCGTGTTTTTCCACGGCCTCCTGATATTTTTCTTCCGATAAGAGTTCCTTTTTCTTTAACGGAGTGGTGCCGGGATCAATGACGACATATTCCTCATAATAAATTATCTTCTCTAGGTCTCTTAAGCCGATATCCGTCAGCGCCGACAGCCGCGAAGGTACAGCCTTAAAAAACCAGATATGCGTTACCGCTGTTGCCAGCTCGATATGGCCCATCCGCGAACGCCTTACCTTGGCTTCATCAACGGTGACGCCGCAGCGATCACAGGTGATGCCGCGGAATTTCTTACCTTTATATTTGCCGCAATTGCATTCATCGTCATGGACCGGGCCGAATATTTTTTCGCAGAACAGGCCGTCTTTTTCCGGCTTTAAAGTGCGGTAATTTATGGTTTCCGCCTTCTTTATTTCGCCCTTAGACCATGATTTGATTATCTGCGGAGAAGCGATCTTGATCGAAATCGAATCAAAAGTGTTTATCTCATCCATATTATTTAGCCTTTTCTGTGCGTATATCAAGGCATAAGCCCTGTAGTTCCTTTATCAAAACATTGAACGATTCCGGGATCCCGTGCGTCAGGCGCTGCTCTCCTTTGACGATCGCCTGATAAATGTTGTTCCTTCCTGCCACGTCGTCGCTTTTTACGGTGAGCATTTCCTGCAAAGTAAAAGCCGCGCCATAGGCCTCCAAGGCCCAAACTTCCATTTCGCCCAGACGTTGACCGCCAAACTGTGCCTTACCGCCTAAGGGCTGTTGTGTAACCAGGGAATAGGGGCCGATAGAACGGGCGTGGATCTTTTCGTCAACCAAATGGATCAATTTCATTATATAGATATAACCGACGGTGATCCTCTGTTCAAACGGCTCACCCGTATAACCGTCATAAAGGGTAATTTTACCGTCTTCAGGAAGCCCCGCCTTATTCAGCATTTCCTTGATCTCAGCCTCGCTTGCGCCGTCAAATACCGGGCTGTCAACGCTAAAACCCAGCACCTTTGCCGCCCAGCCAAGATGTGTTTCCAGGATCTGGCCTACATTCATACGGGAAGGAACGCCCAGGGGGTTCAAAACGATCTCTATCGGTGTTCCGTCGGCCATAAACGGCATATCTTCCTGCGGCAGGATCCTGGCGACGACGCCTTTATTTCCGTGGCGGCCTGCGAGCTTATCGCCTTCGGAAAGCTTACGCTTGGTGGCAATATAAACTACCACTCTTTTTAAGACTCCCGGAGGCAACTCGTCTCCGCGCCTGACTTTCTCAATTTCCTGCTGCTGCTCAATTAAAAGCTCCTGTATCTGCTCATCGAAGGAATTGGCCAGGATCTTTGCCTCTTCATTATCGCTAAAATCGATCTTCTCAAACTTCTTCTTATCTATACCCAACATTTGACTTAAACGGTTTATTTTCTCCGTCTGCACAAATTCGATTTCCTGTTTATAATAGGCCTTGAGTTCCCTGACCTTTGTCAATTCCTTGCTTTTTTCTTCCTTGGTTTTCCTGCCGCGGTCCTTACGCGCAAACACATGCACGTCAACAGCAACGCCCTCTACCCCGGGCGGAACGGTTAAAGACGTATCGCGCACGTCAGAAGCCTTTTCTCCAAAGATGGCGCGCAAAAGCCTCTCTTCAGGGGGAAGCTCTGATTCGGTTTTCGGAGTGACCTTACCGACGAGTATATCTCCGGGTGTCACTTCGGCGCCGATGCGCACGACACCGGTTTCGTCAAGGTTCCTTAACGACTCTTCGTTGACGTTAGGGATATCGCGGGTCACTTCTTCGTTGCCCAGGCGGGTCTCTGTTGCCTCGATTTCAAATTCTTCGATATGGATAGAAGTCAATGCGTCTTCTTTAAGGATTTTTTCAC
>CAIRWO010000057.1 GCA_903882345.1 Candidatus Omnitrophota bacterium
CGGCAGGTATTCCCTGACTTCGTCAAACTCAATACCCCTGCCCTTAAATATGCTCTCATACTGGCCGGCAAACACATCCGTGACCATCCGCGAGGTGGTTATCTGGATACGCCGGATATTGCGCAGGATTTCTTTGGGGATCATATGCGGTTTTATTGGCTTGCGGTTTATTCGCTTAAGGGACTTCTACCTCTTCGAAGATCCTTTTAATTATATCCTCCGAGGTCTTTTCCTCTGCCTCTGCTTCATAACTTACGATAACCCTGTGGCGCAATACGTCCGGACCGATTACCTTCACATCCTGAGGCGTAACATAGCCCCTACCCTGGATAAAGGCGTAGGCCTTGGAAGCAAGGGTCAAATAAATTGTCGCGCGGGGAGACGCTCCATATTGTATAAGGCCGCTAAGATCATCAAGCTTATACTTCTTAGGCTCCCGTGTGGCAAAGACGATATCAAGGATGTACTTTTCCAGCTTTTCGTCCATATAGATCTCATCGACTACGCCGCGCGCCCGGATAATGTCTTGAGGATTAATTACCGCGTTTACCTCATTTTTCTTATCGGTAAAACCCATGCGTTTCAGGATGCGGTGTTCCTCTTCGATATTGGGATAAGTTATATTTACCTTGAGCATAAACCTGTCGACCTGCGCCTCAGGCAACGGATAAGTACCTTCATGCTCGATGGGGTTTTGGGTTGCCATCACCAAAAACGGATCATCCAGTTTAAAGGTATTTTCTCCAATAGTAACCTGCCTTTCCTGCATTGCCTCAAGCAAAGCGCTCTGGACCTTTGCCGGCGCCCGGTTTATTTCGTCGGCAAGGATAATATTAGCAAACAGCGGGCCTTTTTTTGTGGTAAACGCCCCGTCTTTAGGATTATAGACCAACGTACCGATAAGATCGGCGGGTAGAAGATCGGGAGTAAACTGCAGGCGCTGAAATTTGGTGTTTATTGCCTGCGCAAGGGTTTTAATCGAAAGCGTCTTTGCTAAGCCCGGCACGCCTTCAACGAGAATGTGGCCGTTGGCCAAAAGGCCGATGAGCAGCCGTTCGATTAAATAGTCCTGGCCAACGATCACCTTCCTTATTTCAAAAAGAAGATTGGCCACAAACGCGCTTTCTTTCTTTATCTTTTCGTTAATCGCAGTTATCCCCGTATCCATAACCCCTCCCCTCGCTTATCTGCTTTCCATCTGCTTAAGCCACTCAGACCACAGCTGTTTAAAATCATCGTTATTGTTCTGGCAATACTGGTAAAAATGCCTGGCAAAATTTGCCCGCGCTTCGGCATAGGGATATTCCCACTGCCTGCTTACGTCTGTCGATAAAAGGTCAATCCCTCCCAAGAGCCACTGCCGTTTTACGATATCCTCAAGGCTGACGTATTTTGCATTGTGCATCATATCGAACATCGCCAAAAATATCGTTGTCCTGCCCACGCCTTGCGCGCAATGAATATGCAGCCAGCTATCCTGATCCATGGATCTGACCAGCTCGATAAACCGGTCAACCTCTTTATCTACGGGCCGCTGGTAATCGGCAACCGGAAGGCGTACGTAATACAGCTCCAAGTCCGCGCAAAGCTGTTTTTCCGTAGCAACGTCGCTTACTTTAATTAATTCCGGATCAACGCCTCCATTAAACCATTGAGGATTACCGAAATCAGTCAGTTTGAATACGGCGATATTTATCTTTTTGGAAAGCTCATCCAGGCGTGAGGCTTCATCCGATTCTATCTCTGCCAGGCCCTTACCCCGATTAATCTGGTTTTCAGCCATATACCAACTTATCGGCAGGCCGTTAAGAAAACCATGCGCTTCCTGCCGCAGGTCAACTACGGTAATTTTATATTTACCCAGTTTGTTCTTTATCCACTGCAGGTTCTTTTCGCTGAACTGGGCGCTGCCGGATGCCTGTAAGAAAAATAGCCCGTTCCTTGTCGGTAACACGGCAGTCTCACCTTCACGATGAGGGCTATCCTGCATCGTCCGGAAATTCGCCGGCGGCTCCGAATTCGGATCTTCCCAGTTGCGGATAAGCCACACTGGTAAAACTGCCTCATCGGCCAAGAGAGTGCCTGCATTTAAAGCGATAATAGTAAAAAAGCAGCCGGCTAAAAGGCTGCATATATTTGATTGCCTGTTCATGGTGCTTATTATAACCAGCTAAAGAAAATAATTCAACTTGTTTTAAAATTACAGGTAGGCAGAGATTATCTGTCTACCTGTAATTTTACCCGAATATTACCGATTACGCGGTTAGCTTAACCAATACTGCTACCTTCGAGCCTGACTTTGTTGTTCTGTACGTTACACTAACGCTTTGTCCGCTGCTGAGCTTATCCAAGCTGACCTTATTGCCGTCTTTATCATTGATGACCGCGTTAGAAGAAACTTTCATCTTAACCTCTTTGCCGGAATCGTCTATAAGCACGATCTCCGGTCTTATGCCCTTGGCAACATCACCCAGTGTTACAGAATTAATTTTTCCGGAAATCACCATCGTCGGTGCGGGCACGGCGGCGGGGGCAGGCACGGCGGCAGGTGCGGGCGCGGTTTTTGCCGGCGCCGAAGGCTCCTGGGCAAAACAAAAAGGAACCATAAATAAACCCACGATCAAAATCAATAGGAACTTTTTCATTTTTATCCTTTCTATATTATTGTTGTATTATTTCTTATCTGTTGTTTGAACATCCTTATGGCTTACTGTTTTCTTCTTAATATTCTTATGCTTCCTTACTTTTGCTTTTTCTTTTTTAACCGGTTGTTGAGTCTGTGTATCCGTATTTGCCTGCGCTGGCGCGGGTTGGCTGGTTTCCGCGAAACACCATGAGCTGACGAACAGCGACAACATTAATGCGATGAATAATTTTTTCATGCTTACCTTTCCTTTTTAAAAAATAAATACTCTCTTAACTGTGTTTAGACGGTTTATTTGAAAATGAAAAAAGGCGAAACTCCAGGCGGTGATTTTTCTTGCATCTCAAGGTAAGAGATAATTGGTTCGATATGGATTATCTTGCGGTCATAAGAATAGAATATCCCGGGTAAAGACGCGAGAGAATCAAACAGCCGGCTATATTGGAAGAAATCGATGGTCTTGCAGAAACCGTCGGAAACCGACTCCTCGTCTCCACAGATCGACCGTAAGGGAAATGCCAGAATGAGCGCTGCTACGGTGATCAGGATTAAATTAAAAAAAAGGAATTTTTTCTTCATCGTTATATTATATACCCAAAAAACCGTATCGGCAATATCAATCTTACCAATCCGAGGTATCTGAGCTCATCTTATCTACGGCGCTATCGATGGCGTACTCCGGCTTAAGCAGCGGTTTATCGTAAGGAGGTATGAGGAACGTAACCGTATCAAAGAGCCCGGTGCCTAAGCGCATAAAAGATGTAAAAAAACCATCGGCAACACCCAGGGTAGCGCCTGCCAGCCCGCCCTTTCTCTTGGTAACATCGCAAATCGATGCCGGTAGCTCTAGCAAACAGGTAAGGCTATTTACCAAGCCGCGCATAAGTTTATTCACCGGTGTTTTCGCCAGGGTCATAAGGCGGGTATCCATAGCAAAAGAATCTACTGCCAAAATATTCGTCAGCATAAAGATGGCGCATAAACCCATAGCCAGCTTTTTCATCTTTTTCCTTCCTTTCTATTTAACGCCTTTAAACCTTCAAACCACAATAAACTGATTATCCCTCCAAAGAGGGTGATCGCCAGATCTTCCGCGGAGAGAAACGAAAAATGGAAAAGATTACGCAAGAACGGCACGTAAAGAACGAGCATCAGGGCGGTCAGGGTCGCGGCTACAACCGTCCACAACGGCTTATTAGCGTTACGAATGATCTTAAAAATACCCTGTGACCAGGAAAGGTTGGTCACGATCAACATTATATTCGCGAAGACCAGCGTGGCAAAGGCTAACGTCCGGGATTCTAACTCGCCTTTTTTAAGATAAAGGGCAATGATAAAGACCAGAAAAACTGCCATTAGTATGCTCATCCCCTGCATCAGGCTGAGGATGAACGCCTTTTTATTAAATAAAGGGTCGCCTAAATTACGCGGCGGCCTTTTCATGATATTTTTTTCTTCGGGGTCGGATTCAAAAACCGTAGAACATGCCGGGTCAATGATCAGCTCTAAGAACGCGATATGCGCCGGTAAAAGCACGATCGGCAATTTAAACAAAACAGGCAAAATAGACATCCCGGCGATCGGCACATGGACGGCAAAAATATAAGACATCGCCTTTTTTAAATTATCAAAGATCCTTCTGCCGAGGCGCACGGCATGCACGATCGAAGAAAAATCGTCATTAAGCAAAACCAGGTCAGACGCCTCGCGGGCGACATCCGTGCCTCTTTCACCCATAGCAATGCCGATATTCGCTGCCTTTAACGCCGGGGCATCGTTAACGCCGTCACCGGTCATCGCCACTACTTCCCCGTTTGCCTTAAAGGCATTTACTATCGCCAGTTTTTGTTCCGGTAGAACGCGGGCAAAGACATTGACTGTTTTTATCCTCTCCATCAACTCCATCTGGTTTAACGATCCCAGCTCTTGCCCGGTTATATATTCCTGCGGGTTCTTTAAACCGATCTGTTTGGCGATATGGACGGCAGTGCCCGGATAATCGCCGGTGATCATGATCACCCTGATCCCGGCCTCATGCGCCTCTGCGATTGAAAGCGGGACTGTTTCGCGCACCGGATCGACAAAACCGAATAGCCCGACAAATTCAAAAATAAAATCGTGCTGCACATCCGGCAGGCCGGTTTTTTTAAACAATGACCGGGCAGCTCCCAAAACCCGTAACCCTTTATCCGTCATCACTTCTATCGATTTTAATAATTTTTCCTTCTGCGCCTGGTCAAAATGACAAAGGTCGGCGATCGCCTCCGGAGCCCTTTGCGGCAATAATATAATTTTGCTTATCCCGGGACTCCCAGACATGCGATAAAGCAAGCAATTGTTTTGAAAGCGGGTATTCACGCACGAGTTTCCAGTTTTTATGGATATGTTCGGTGCTTGACAAATAGAATTCTCCGACATGTTTTAGTTCCTTTTCCACCGGATCAAAGGGGTCTTTTTGGCTGGCCAAAATACCGTATTCCATGATATCATGCGCTGCCTCCGGCAGAAGTTTTACGCCTGTCATATCAATCTCATAATAAACACCGTTGACGTAAAGCATGGTCAGGCGCATAGAATTTAAAGTAAGCGTGCCGGTTTTGTCCGTGCACAATACCGTTGCCGCACCCAGTGTTTCTATGGCCGGCGTATGCCGCGTTAAAACACGGCTCTTAGAGATCCGCCACGCGCCTAAAGTAAGAAAGATGATCAAGACTACGGGGAATTCTTCCGGCAGCATTGCCATACTCAGCGTCAGGCCGGAAAGAATGCCGTTTAGCCAGCTGCCCCTGGTTAACGCGTACATTACCGTCACAAGCAGGCAGAGGATTATTCCGGCAACGGAAAAATTACGCACGATCCTGACAGTCTCTTTTTGCAGAAGAGTAGCTTCTTCGCGGATCGATTCCAAGGCCTTACCGATCTTACCCATTTCCGTGGCCTGACCGATGGACAATACCCTGGCGATCCCCCTGCCTGAAACTATCAGTGTACCGGAATATACAAAAGGCAGGTCTTCGCCTCCCGGCCGCCGGATCCCTTCTTTATTGTCCCATTCTGCCTTGCGCACAGACGCGGATTCTCCGGTAAGCAGGGATTCGTCTACCGAAAGATTGGAGCATGACAGGACCACCGCATCCGCGGGCACGCGGTCGCCTTCTTTAAGGACAATGATATCCTCACGGGCCACCTCGCGGCCGGCAATCCTTTTTTGCAGAGAGTCACGGATGACCAGGGCGCGCGGGCTGGAAAGATTACGTAGCGCCTCCAGCGCCCTCTCGGTCTTCCTCTCCTGGTAAAAAGTAATACCCACCACCACAAACACAAAAGATAACAGCATCAGGGCGTCTTTTGCCGCGCCTAAAAATAGATAAATAACGCCGCTGCCGAGTAATAACAGCAGCATCGGCTCTTTGATCACATTAAAAAAAATGGAGAAGATATTTTTTCTTCTCTGGGAGGCAAGCTCGTTATAGCCTTCTTTTTTTATCCTCGCGAAGGCCTCGATTTCCGAAAGGCCGCGGATATTTTTCAGGTCAAAGACATCCGGCATATTTTTTACTCCTCATCGTATCAGACGAAGTTAACTTACACTGACCATGATTATTCCTGCCATGATGGAAACTATGCCCATCCAGCGCGCAGTGCCGATTTTTTCTTTTAACAGCAGCACCGAACCAAGGGCAATAAAAATATAATGCATACTGTCCAAAGAAAAAGCCAGGTTCAAGTCTGCTTTTGAAAGCACGAATAACCAGATGAATAAAGACAGGGTACTAAAAAAGAAACTCAGCCAAACCCGGGGGATCCTGATTAACTTCCATATCAGGCCGATTATTTTCTTTAGCGAATTGATCTGCAGGTCCAAAGAGTTGATGGAAAATTTCAGGAACAGCTGGCTTGCCGTATCGCAGATACTGGTCAGCACGATCAAAAAAATTATAAAAGACATTCCGTATTTCATCCTGCGGTTTCCTGATGGTTGGTGCTTACGGATACAAG
>CAIRWO010000058.1 GCA_903882345.1 Candidatus Omnitrophota bacterium
ATATTATCCGCGGATTTCAGCTGCCTCGCTAAGGAAATAAAAGCGGTTGAGAAGGCAGGGGCTGACCTTATCCATATCGATATTATGGACGGCCACTTTGTGCCGAACCTTACTATCGGCCCTGCCGTAGTTAGGGATATCAAGCGCCATACCCTGCTGCCTCTTGATGTGCACTTGATGATCGAAAATCCGGGGGAATTCATTGAGCGCTTTGCCGACGCGGGAAGCGATATGATCACCATGCATATTGAGACAGTAAGCATTCCTTGTTTTAAGTCACTGGTTCGCAGTTTAAAACGCCGCCGGATAAGAACCGGTATATCCCTGAATCCGCTTACGCCGATGAAAAAGATCGGCCCTTTGCTTGGCGTTTGCGATTTTGTCCTGGTGATGTCCGTGAATCCCGGTTTCGGCGGACAGGAATTTATCCCGGCAGTGCTGCCGAAGATAAAACAGCTGCGCAGCGTATTTAATAAGGCAATTTCCGTAGACGGTGGGATCAATGAACAAAATGCCAAGTTGGTAATCAATGCCGGCGCAAACATCCTTGCCGCCGGTTCATATATTTTTAAATCAAAAAATTATAAAGAGGCGATAAGGAGATTAAGATGTGCGAAATGAAGGTAGAGATTAAATTCGGCACCGATGGCTGGAGAGGGGTAATCAGCGATAATTTTACTTTTGAGAATGTCCGCAGGGTAGCGCAGGCAACTGCGGATTATTATAACGCTAAACTGCTTGGCAGCGGCCAAAAGGCCCGTTTAGCCGTGGGTTATGACACCCGTTTTCTATCAGAAAAATATGCTCAAATCCTAAGTGAAGTCTTTGTGCAAAACGGCATAGATATAATTATTTCAGATCGGGCTGTGCCTACTCCTACATTAAGCTTTGCCGTAAAACACAGGGGGCTTGACGGGGGCGTAATGATCACTGCCAGCCATAATCCGGCAGAATACAACGGCATAAAGATCAAGACTTCTCTCGGCGGAGCCGCAGGCGTGGAGATCACAGAAGAAATAGAAAGGCTTATTGTCCAGCGGCCGGAGGTAAAACTTAGGGCAGCAGGAAAATTGACTAAGGCCGACCTGACAAAGGATTATATAAAATTTTTACGCCAGTATATTAATTTGTCGAAAATAAAGGATTCCCGTTTCCGGGTATTGGTTGACCCGATGTACGGTAGCGGAAGTAATTTTATTAAGGACGTTTTAAAAGGGACAAAGATCAGGCTGGATTTTATCCGCCAGGAGATTAATCCTTCTTTTGGCGGCTTAAGGCCGGAACCGGTACTGGAGAACCTCTTAAATACGCAAAAGATAATAAAGGCAGGAAAATTCGACATTTGTTTAGTGCTGGACGGAGACGCTGACAGGATAGCGGCATTTACGGGCGAAGGTGAATTCATTAATCCCCAGAAAGTTCTCGGGCTTTTGATCCTGCATCTTGTGCAGGATCGTAAAATGTCCGGGGCGGTAGTAAAGACAATCGTTGGCAGCAACATGCTGGATAATATTACCAATAAACTAAGCCTAAAACTTTATGAAACGCCGGTTGGTTTTAAATATATCTCTGAATTAATGATCAACGAAAATGTCCTTGTCGGCGGAGAAGAGGCAGGCGGCATGGGTTTTAAGGATTACATACCAGAGAGGGACGGTTCTCTTGCCGGGCTCTTACTTCTTGAAATGATGATCCAACGGAAAAAACCGATCTCACGGATTTTAAAGGAAATGGAAAAAGAGTTCGGCAGGTACTATTACGTAAAAGACAGCATGGAGCTGAAAGATTTAAATATCGATATACATGAGTTCAAGCGGATCAAGGAACTTTTGGGTAAGCAAGTAGTGGAAGTAAAAGATCACGACGGCGTAAAATTGATCTGTTCGGATAGAAGCTGGCTGATGTTCAGGGGCTCCGGGACTGAGCCGATCATGCGGGTTTACGCGGAATCAAAAAGTTCAGGCCGCGCCAATAAACTACTTGAATTTGGGAAAAAGTTGATCCTTAAAGGCGGTAAAGAGATTGTATAAATTTGGCAGGTTCCTTTGTTGGGTTTACTGCGGATTTTTTATCCGGCTGAAGGTCAGCGGTAAAGAAAATATCCCTAAAAAGGGCGGATTTGTTTTAGCAAGTAATCACATCAGCTATCTTGATCCGCTGGTGTTGGGGTTTGCCTGCCCGCGTGACTTAAATTTCATGGCAAAAGAAGAATTGTTCCGTAATCGCTTTTTTGGCGGGATGATCAGAAGCGTAGGCGCTTTTCCCGTAAAGAGAAAAACCGCGGATCTTTCAGCGATTAAAGAAGCGGTCAAGCGGGTGCGTTCGGGAAAGGGGCTGGTTTTATTTCCGGAGGGCGGCCGCGGTGACGGCCTGGAGTTAGGCAAGCCCGAAGCGGGCATAGGATTCATTACGGCAAAAGCGCAAGCGCCGGTAATCCCGGTTTTTATTAAAGGTACAGAGCAGGCCTTGGCTAAAGGAAGCAGATCAATGAGGCATGCCAAAGTGAGCGTTGTTTTCGGAAAGCAAATTTCCGTTGAAAGAAAGATGCCTTATCAGGATACGGCTCAGTTGATAATGGATAATATCAGGCATCTGGGTATTTCCCCTGTCCTTTCGGGTGTTTAAAAGGTAACAGGAGTTAGGAGGTGGCTTTTTTTAGGTGTTAGGTATTAGGTGCTGGGTTTTAGGATAAAATAAAAAATTAAAAAGATACTTATTGTTTCATTTGAGGAGGAAGTTTAAAAATGTCAGAAGACAGGTCTATATTAGAGGAGCTTTACAAGCAAAGTATAAAGATAGTCAAGGAAGGTGAAGTAGTAAAAGGAAAAATTGTTTCCATAAAGTCAAAAGAGGTGATCGTAGACGTTGGCTTCAAATCCGAAGGGATCGTTCCGGTAGCGGAGTTTGGCCGGGAAGACCTGGAAGTAGACAAAGAACTCGATTTTCTCGTTGAGTCGATCGAGAACGACGCGGGGATCATCACGCTTTCCCGGGAAAAGGCACAGCGTATCAAGGGGTGGTATAAGATCGTCAAGAACCAGACCGAAGGGGATTTGGTAGAAGGCAGGCCGGTCAAAAAGGTAAAAGGCGGTTTTATCGTTGATGTTATGGGCATAGAAGGATTTTTACCTGCTTCTTTGTCCGCCTTTAAGGGGGTTTTGGATAAAGATATCCTGGGTAAGCCGTTCAAATTTAAAATTGTCAAGATCAACAATATGCGGCACAGTATAATCCTTTCCCGCCGCGAGGCCTTGCATAAAGAGAAAGAGGCGGTTAAAGAAAAGATCTGGCAGGACTTGAAGATCGGCAATATCTATTCCGGCATGATAAAGGCGATCACCGATTTCGGCGCGTTTATCGATTTAGGCGGAGTTGACGGGTTATTGCACATAACCGATATGTCATGGTCAAAGATCAGCCATCCTTCCGAAGTGGTTGCCTTAGGCGATAAGATCGAAGTGATGGTGCTTAATTTCGATAAAGAATCCGGGAAAGTTTCGCTTGGCCTTAAGCAGCGCCTGCCTGACCCGTGGCAGGACGTGGAAACAAAATATTCCGTGGCTGCAAAAGTAAAGGGGAAGGTGGTAAACATCCTTCCTTACGGAGTATTTGTTGAGCTGGAAAAGGGGATCGAAGGTTTGATCCACATTTCGGAAATGTCATGGACAAAGCGGGTAAATAATCCCAGCGAGATGTTTGCCGTCGGAGATATGGTTGAGGCGCAGATATTGAGCATTGAAAAGGATTCACGCAGGATCTCCTTGAGCCTTAAACAACTGGAACAGAATCCGTGGCTGGAGGCAGAAGCAAAATATCCTGCCGGCAGCACCGTGCAAGGCAAGGTCCGGGGCTTTACCGATTACGGGGCATTCGTGGAATTAGACGGCAACCTTGAGGGCATGATCCACGTTTCGGACATGTCCTGGACAAAGAGGGTAGCCCATCCGCAGGATGTTTTGAAAAAAGGCCAGAAAGTCGACGTGATCGTAATTTCCGTAGACGCGCAGAACCGCAGGATTTCTTTGGGGCTTAAACAGCTTCAGCCGAACCCCTGGGCGGAGATCGCCGTCAAATACCCCCTGGATACGGTATTGGAAACCGAAGTAGTGAATATTACCGATTTCGGGGTGTTCGTAAAAATAAGCGAAGATCTGGAAGGCTTGATTTACGCCAGCGAGATCGATAAAGAAAAGGTCAGCCAACTTAAGCCGGGAGACAAACTACAGGCTAAGGTAATGAAGGTTGATGTTGAGCAGGCAAAGATAGGTTTGTCAGCGCGACTATAACTTAGGATAGGGACGGTTCTTGAAAGAGGGCCGTCCCTATGACTACGATGATAAAAGATATTGAGAAGCAGTTGCAAATTATCAAGCGCGGAGCGGTTGAGATAATTTCTGAACCGGAGCTAAGGCAGAAATTAGAGCAGAGCATTGCCAAAAATAAGCCGCTGCGGGTGAAAGCCGGATTTGATCCGACAGCCCCTGACCTGCACCTGGGCCACACCGTTTTACTGAGGAAATTAAAACAATTTCAGGATCTGGGCCATAAAATCTTTTTTCTCATCGGCGACTTTACCGGCCGTATCGGGGATCCCACCGGCAGGTCCGAATTAAGGAAGCAGCTTACCGCGGAAGAAGTGGCAAAAAATGCCCAGACATACAAGAAGCAGGTATGCAAAATTTTAGATATGGATAAGATCGATGTCGTATTTAACAGCGCCTGGTTTGATAAGATGCCTGTACTGGAAATGCTTAAGCTGACCACTCATATAACGGTATCCCAGACACTGGCGCGTGCCGATTTTAAGAAACGGCTGTCAAAAAACGAGAATATTTCTTTACTTGAGTTTATGTATCCGTTGCTTCAGGGTTATGATTCCGTCCAATTGGAGGCAGATATAGAATTAGGCGGCACGGATCAAATTTTTAATTTACTGGTCGGCAGGGATATCCAAAAAGATTTTGGCCAGGCTCAACAGGTAGTCATTACCATGCCGCTTTTGGAAGGCACGGACGGCGTCCAGAAAATGAGCAAGTCCTACGGAAATTATATCGGCATTAACGAAGAGGCGGGCTCGATGTTCGGTAAGATCATGTCGATTTCCGACGAGCTGATGCTTAAGTATTATACGCTCCTGACGGACGCGGATCTAGATGCCGTTAAGGCGATGCATCCTAAGGAGGAAAAATTGAGGCTGGCGGAGATTATTGTCAGCCAATACCACTCGGTGGAATCCGCTGCTAAAGCCAGGACCGAGTTTGAGCGCGTATTTAGTTCAAAACAGCTGCCCGAAGAGATGGAAGAATATGTTATCCCTCTTTCCGGAGTGACGGTGATAGATCTCCTTGTCCGTGCGAAAGCCGCAAAAAGCAGGAACGAAGCCCGTCGGCTGATCGAGCAGGGAGGGGTGAATTTTGACGGTTTGAATATTAGTGATGAAAATATCGTGATCAATTCCGGGGGCGTACTGAAAGTAGGCAAGAGGCGCTTCTTAAAGATATTGGTTCGCTAATGTTCAAAAAAATAGACAGCTTCAGCAGGAATATTATAATTGTTTTCGCCGGTACCGCGCTGCTGAATTTTTTTAACCTCGCCTGTCAGCTCCTGATCGCCCACCGCCTTGATCCGGTTGACTTCGCGGCATTTAATTCCCTGCTTGCCCTATATATGATAATCTCATCACCATTCCTCACTATCCAAACAGGCGTTACCAAATACATATCGGAATTTAACGCTAAAGGGGAAGCAGAAAAAATAAAGTCTTTCCTTTCCGGAATGTTATTAAGGATTTCTTTATTCGCTTTTCTTATATTGATAATTTTCTATTACGTTTCGCCTTTTATTATGGTCAAAATGCAGATTCCCGGCACCCTGTCGATGTATATACTGATCGGCCTCATTTTTTTCTCTTGTCTTAGCCCTGTTTTTTCCGGAGCGATGCAGGGTTTGGAGTTATTCAATCAGTTTGCCGCAGTTTCTGTGATCGGAGGCGTGGTCAAGCTTGTCTTGCTGGTGCTGTTTATTCAGGCAGGCTATAAGATCTCCGGCGCGCTCGGTTCGTTCTTCATCTCTACGGCAATCGCGCTGGCGGCGTATTATCTCATAATGAATAAATTCATTGTGCTTGGCGTCAAAAAAATCGCCTTGGACTATAAAGGTTTTTTTTTCTATCTGTTTCCTGTCGCGGTAAGCACCCTTTGTTACATGACGCTGGTAAGCTCGGATATGATTATGGTAAAATATTATTTTTCTCCCGGTGATGCCGGTATTTATTCTCTCGCGCAGATGGTCGGTAAAATTTTCCTTTTTCTGCCCGGGGCGATCAGCATCGTTATGTTCCCTAGGATAAGCGGCCTGCACGCCAAAAATATGGACACCACCGTTACGTTGAAAAAGTCCCTTCTTTACGCCGCGGTTTTATGTGTCACCGCCGCCGTTTTTTATAATATTTTCCCAAACTTTGTATTAAAAATCCTTACCGGTAAAACCGGCGCAGGCCCTGTTTTATTAGGCAGGTTATTCAGTTTTTCTATGAGCCTGTTTGCGCTGCTGTATGTTTATATCTCATATTTTCTTTCCAAGAAAGATATGCGCTTTATCGGTTGGCTGGCATTGTTCAGCGTTTTACAGATAGGGGCTATAAACCTGTTCCACAGGAACTTGATTCAGGTGCAACTGGCGCTTTCTATAAATGCCTTTTTGCTTTTAGGTATCCACCTGTTATTATACTGTAAAAATCCCCCGTCGGCGCAAACAGCAGCGTGAGTATATATGAAAAACCTTAAAGAAAAAATTTCCATCGTAATGCCTGCTTATAACGAAGAGAACCATATTCAGGCAAGCATAGAGGAGACCGTAAAGACATTCAATGATTTCGGCTGCGCCTGGGAATTGAT
>CAIRWO010000059.1 GCA_903882345.1 Candidatus Omnitrophota bacterium
AAGCTCTTAAATCCACGCTCGACTCCTGTTACGAACCCGGAAATAAACACTAAAGATTTTGTTTCTATTGCTAAGCCGGAAAGGAAAGTGCCCCTGTTGGCTAAAAATCCATTAAGCTTTTCATTCCATATTCCCGGCCGGGAAAGCACGTTGCGAATTCCTTTGGGTTCGATGCGCCCCGTAATTGCGTTATTGCCTTTTCCTAAAATGGCATCCTGGGGATCGCTGGAAAATATTTTAATCATCGGGCCCATGAATACACCCTGCTTTGCGGAAGCAATCCATTGTCCTAGCCGACCAGAAGTAAAAAATTCTGCTCTTTGGCTTGTTCCAACAAAGTCTGTGGAAGAAAGTGTCAGGTTTTTTAAGCCTGTGCCGAAGAAAGAGAGAGGAGCGTATCCGGTCTTGCCGCTTTTATCTTTTACTTCCTGACGGAATAAAGACCAAACCGTTCCTGTTTTAATTGATTTTCCCAGCTGGTCGTCCTGGACAACAATAGGAATATTCCATCCCAGGATCGGACCGGAATTAATCCCTGCTGCCCTGTCTATAACTTTTTCCACAACTCCTATACCCGTATCCCAAGCAGGCTTAGCTGTATCCATAACTGCGGAAACAAGCGGCCATTTTATCGCGCCCTCAACAGCATCAACTGTAAGCTGATTCATCCCATTACCATAAAGGCTCATACCTCTCTGTTTCAACCAGCCTGTTTGTAATTCCTTGGACTCTAAACTTCCATAATTTTTAAGATGCCCGAATACGCCTTTTAAATAATTTTGGCCCTTAGGCGAAACAGCAAAACTGAATAACGTTCCGTAAAATCCGCCTTTAATTCCGCTTACGGTAATCTGGCCGGGAGTAGAGTTACCCCAAACCAAGCCGTTATAAACTCTACCTCTTTCATCTACCAAGAACTGCTTTTTACCATCAACTAATATTGCCTTACCGTTTTCGTCTCTTTTATAATATGCACCTAAAGGTTGATTCAGTCGTTGTTCAAGCCCGCCAATAGCAAAATCCTTTCCTATGTTTAATCCTGCGCCGCTGCCAAAAACAGCGGCAAGCCGGACAAGGTTCTTTCCGGCAGACATTTCCATTGGTTTACCGTCTTTACCGGTACGGGTTAAAAATTGCGCAACTTTATTGGGAGAAGCCAAGAATCTAGCATAAGTTGCCCATGTCACTGTTTCCATGGCGTCTTTGACCGTAAACTCCACGCGTTTATCAGGCGAAACTACAGCATTATAAAGCGCAGTGCCGCCTGCTCTTAACCCTACGGCTGTTCCTGCCCAGGTTACATAAGTGAGGGCTCGCTGGGTAATTAATTTACCTGTGCCGATAGTTAATTTACCACTAGCCATATCATAGCCATAACGAGGATTATAGGCAAAATTTAAGACTTTACCTATAGGCTTTTCCGTCCAAAACTTTGCCTGGCCGATATTGGTATAATTGGTTATGCCGCTGGCAAGCCCGGTAACGCCGCCAAAAATCGCCCCACCGGTGGCGCCGCTTAATGGATTATAACGGTTGTTCTCGAAATCCCAACCCGCAAAACTCTTCAATGCAAATAAACTCTTGTTTCCGAAATTTAAATTAGGGCTATTGAGTTGCGGGGCATAAGAAATATTGTTGGTTATCATGCTCACGTTACCGGAAACCACTCCCATATTGGCTACTCCTCTGGCGGTGTTTAAACCGATTCCCAGCCAGCGTTGCCCAGCGTTAAGTTCCGATAAAGCTACGTTGGTCAGCCCTTTGTTTATAGCCAAATTATTAAGACCAATATTCAAACTGTGCATACCAAAAGTTGTGGCGTAAGTAACCAACGCCTGAGTAAGATATTTAGAGTTAACATTATTACCGTAGAGCGGTTCGCCGTTGATCAACATATTGGCGGCTTTTGTGACGCCGACTGTTCCTGCTGTCCAGATACCCGAAGAAGCAGCTGCCTGGCCTATGGTCTTAGGATTCAATATCCACGAAGACGAAGGTCCTAACATGCTCCCTATTCCTGCTGTTGCCGCTATGTCTATTCCTGTACGTAATCCCTCTTTTAGGAATGTCCTAGAGTAAATATCAAGATCAGTTTTAAAATCCAACAGCTGGCCTCTGTTTATCAGGCTCTGCACGTTAGATATACCAACTGGTACTGCCGACACCACGGTACTGGTCGCTACTGCCAAATCAGCGAGACTACCTATTGTACGTACTGTTTGTCCGGCTTGTAGAGCCTGGCGCGCAAATGAACCCGTTTGCAGGAGAGTTTTTAATGATGGCAGCGCTGTCTCGAACACTCCCGGCGCTGAAGCAAGCCCTGCTGTCGCTATTGTCAGCAGCATGGTGCCTCCCTGGTCTATGCGCTCGGCGAAACTATGGCTGTAGTTCATTCTGTTTAGCGGCAGCCGGGAAAGTATGGGGCTGTTATAATAAGCGAGATTCTTCGCCTCTTTGTCTAAATCGTCTTTGGATATCCTTGGAATTTGCGATAAATTTTGTTCTATTGCTGAAACAATCAAGGAATTCCGCATTCTTTCGTCTGCCGTGAGAGCTCCGGAATTACTATTCAACATATTTTTGGTGTCAGCAATGTATTTTTCCAGCCTGTCTCTTTCTGCATTCGTAGCTACTCTTCCTCTATGTAAATAGCCTGCAGCCTCGATATCATTCCACGTATTAAGGACCTTCCAGCTTTCGCCGGCATACATCGCCTCCTGGTATTCAGAGGCCCGTATGGAATTATTTAGATAGGCGTGAGAGTCGGCTATGATCTGTTTAACTCTCGCTCCCACATCACCGTCTTTTCTAGTTTGCAATACCTCATCTAAGACTTGCCCTTCGGTAATAAAAGTGCTGAGGAGCCTTGGACCGCTGGCAGAAGATAAGACTTGGTAGCCACCCGCGAATTTCGTGTTTTTCATCTCTTGTAAAGTGGCATAAGGAAGGCCGTTAAGATAAGCGCGATATGACTCTTTGTATTGGCCTAACAATTTATCACCAGTTTCAAAGACAGAGTTATTCTTGCCGCCCAGCACTCCGTTAAAGATCCACAGATCGGGTTTCTTCCACTCTGCATTGCGGGCCGCGTTATTTGCTTCGATCTGCCCTTTCAAAATGTTCAATTGGCTATTCTGTCTATTCGCCAACGAGCCCGTTAAATCCTGCTGGCCTGCTGCCGGCTTTCCCGTAATGATCTCCTTGCCTGTTTGCAAATCCCAGATCCTGTTTTGCGCATCCCCAATAATATTCCCTGCCGAAAACATAACCTTTAACTCTTCTAATTTTCCTTTTCCGCGATAAAATACTTTTTGGTCTGAAATTTGACCGGCCTTATCAACAGACATCACCCTTTCAAGTTCTCCGGCACTAAAAGATATCTTATAGTTTCTTCCTCTGTCTGCAACAGAAGACAAATAACTTATAACCTTTTCTTCTATGTAAGGTTTTGCTGCTGCGGGAACAAAGCTCAAATCAAGGCCTTGGCTCTTCCACCACGAAGCCCCTTGGCTATTGTCAACCAGAGCAATGCCTTTGTTTGTGAGGTTGCCGTTTCCATCAATAATGCCCTTGGTTTTTAATTCCCCGAGCAAAACGTCTTTAGCCTTTTCCGTGAATGTCCCCTCAGATCCTTCAATATAACCCTTAGAGGTTAAGTCTCGGAACGAATCGACCAGATCTCGATGCTGCTGTACCCAAGCATCAACCGCAAAATTACCCTTCTCCGGCATTCTAAACATGTTGCGAAGGCCGGCCCCGGATAGCAAATCATTTTTGTTACAAGACAAACTTCCTGTCTGAACGTTTATCACCGTTCCGTCGGAAGCCGTTATTTTTTCATTACCCGAGAATAATTTCCCTGTTGATAAGTCCCAGACGTTTTTATCGGAACCTATAACTACATTACCGTAGGCATACATTACATCTACCGCTTTGTCTTTATATATAATTTTATCGCTATCAACGGCGCCCGCTTCATCTTTCAAGGTTATCTGTCTTTCTATGTCTCCTTTTCTGTAACTTATTAATCTTCTTGTTTGCTCCTCTACGACAGCACTAGGGTCAAACATTCTTGCCATCGCCAACGCCTGGATTTCGTTAATGGTCTTTTCCCGGCTAACCTTGACTTTTACGTCCTTTACTTCTATTATCGTACCGTCGGTAGTTTTTATCCTTCCGTCCTGCGAAATTAATGCTCCGGTTTCCAGATTCCAAACCCTTCTATCCGAATCTATAACCATATTTCCTTCTGCAAACGCGATCTTTAATTTTTCACCCTTATAGAACACTTCCTGGCGCTCAACCAACATTCCTTTATTATCGACGACCATTATTCTTTCAAAATCGCCATTTTTAAGCGTCAGGCGGCTTTTTTGCTCATCTAATTTTTTGGTCTCTAACGTCGCTCCATTATCTAACTTTACCACCCCTTCCGAAGGCATTTCCTGTATTTTCTTATTATCTACGGCGATTTTCTTATTATAATTTTCGATCTCTACCTGGAACTGCCTGACGTTTTTACCTGCTTCCTCGAGTTTATCTGCCTTAAGCTGGATACGTATATCATCAATCATCTTCTGGAAGGCGGCAGACTGCGTCTTGTCGTTTTTGAGCTCTCTCTGGATCTGTTTTTCAGTATCATCGAGAAAGTTGCTGACTGAAACCTTAAATTCTTCATTGATGGAAATTACCGCCTTATTGAATCGGGAAAAATTATTAGAGGCATCTTCGTAAATATCGTATTTCTCACCCAAATATTTTTTAAACTCCGGTTTTTCTACGGCAATTTTGACTTCCGGGCTAACGGCATTTAGCGTGCCGCTTGTTCCATAATTAATCTGCGCGACATAGTCAAGGCCTTTTACTTCCTTAAACACGACGACACCGGAATCTCTTCTTACTTCCAACCCTCCATAAGTTAAAGATCCCGTGTCGGTGTCCAGTTTATTCATTGCAATCGGTTTAATACTAAGCGTCCTGCTGACATATTCGCCGGCATTATTCTTGACGGTAGTAAACTCAATACGGCTAACCGCTTTGCCGGCAATCGGCAGATCTTTGTTATTGCTAGTAAAACCAATAAAATGATAATCGTTCTCTCTTGCCTGATAATAACCAGTGCCCTTGACAAAGTTTACGCTACCAGATCCATCAAATGCCATAATGGAACTGTGGGTTAAGCCTAAAAAGCTGTGGATATCGCCCTTGGTAGGATCCTTCACTACCGCCAGGTTAAAATCTTTGCCATAATTATTCTGGATAACCGCGCCCCTTAAATCCTGCTCCGCAGCTCCGCGAAAATCGCTGCCTAAGGTCAAAACAAGATTCTGATTGTCGGTAATACCTTTATCCTTGATAACCGTAGCCGTGGCAGGATTGAATACCAAGTCTTGAGTTACCGGGCTTGATTTAGCATTTTTACCAATATACTCTACTACATCGGCTATGGCAGCCTTGTCAGCGATATCTGCTTTCATTCCTACCTGTTTTGCCTGTTCCCTTAAATTGGTTATGTACTCCGGAGTAAAATGAGACAAGGTCTGGGAACCTAAAATATACTTTTCGCCGTTAAGCCCGTTAACGAGCAACCGGCTGGTATCATCAATACGCGCGCTGATCTTATTATTCCATATATCATTTCCCTTGTCGTCTTTCCTGAAAGAAACCGCATCCAAACCTTTTAATGAATCTTTTACCAATATGCCGCCGTCTTCGAAATTAACTGCCCCTAATCTAATCTTACCGGCAATCTTGTCATATGGGTTTGTTCTGTCGTCAGTGTTGACATAGCCGGTTACGGCAATATTTATTTTTTCTCCGCCTGTGGTCTCATAGCGCGACATAAAGCCTGCTGTCTTCGCAAACCCGGCCTCATTTATATAGACCGGTTTGCCTACGCTCGCCAGCCCGGGCAACTTATTGTTCGCCGGATCGTAGTCTCTGTTTACCGCGGCAATAAATTCATTGCCATTGGCATCCAGTTTTCCCACAAATTTAACAATGTCGCCCCTAAACTCATGGTTAACATTGTAGAACATCGGAGAATAATCTAAAGATGCGCCCTGCAGGTAAGGCGTATCTTTTCCTGCTATCCCTAGATTCGCTGCATACTGGAGCGAAGCATCTTTTGCTGCTGATAAATATGTATATTTCTTATCACCAAATAAACCGGTCAGCCAAGTGGCAGGAGCAGAAGCCTTAGGTAAATTACCCGATCCAGCCTCACTCTCTATGGTTTTTATTGTGGCATCCGGCACCGATATCGCGCTGTATACGATTTTGTCCGCTAAAACTTTATTATCTGCGGTTAATGAACCTTTAGTACGGTTAATTATAGCTTCAGGACTCTGATCATACTGAGTAATATCTAATGCTACGCCAGCAGAACGAGCTGCCTCAACCCAGGTTCCCTCTTTATTTATCGGCTTAACGAAAGTGGCTAAAGGCACCGAAGAAGCAAGATTGGCGCGGGTGATAATCCCATGTTCGTCGCGTTGAAGAATTTCGTATAAGTTTACAGATAAAGCATCTTTGGAAGGATCCTTGGCAGAAAAACCATTGGCGCTGTTAGAGAGCTCTGTCCCCTTAAATTCCAATCCCTGGATCTTTATTGGCCCGGCCTTAATATCCCAATTGCCCCATAAAGTAGGCGTAGAATCAAGGCCCTGCCCGGTAATACCCATATTAAATTCACCATTCGCCTTGAATGTGTGCTTGCCTAAATTATTCGGCGTGATGTTTCCGCTCATGCCGTCGTAGCGATGATCATCATTTGCCGCTGCGCCGCCTCCGGGAAGAAGCGAATTCGGCCTTACCCAGTCTCCTTTGGCGCTAAAGGCTTTGATATAACCTGCATTATCTGCCATCCATTGCGTAACATCCGCAGTAACTTCAAAACCTTCGCCTGTGCGGGAACGTAATACTCCTTGAGAAAGAGCTGCATTATTAAAATCGCCCAAGTTCGGCAGGCCGGCATTTGATAAGCCTATTTTCCAAGGACTGCTGTTTAGATCACGCGTCACCAGGGAATTTCCCGTAGTATCAAAACCCGGCAAATAACCTGTGCCTACAAACCGCACATCGCTGCGGCCGGTATTGGCGATGCCTGAAATTCCCTGGCCCGGCTGCAAGACTAAAGATCTTCCTTCTTGCACTGCCGGATGGAAATAAAATTGGGATTCGCCTGGGGAAGCAAGTTCAAATGTCTGGCCGGGAATAAAATTATTGAAAGCGGGGTTAAGATTACCTTTCTCGGTTGTCGGCGAAAGGGCCTCCATGGTAGGAAGATAGGTTTTATACTCCTTGCTTACGCCGATAATACTGCCCGGCCGCAGGGTTACGCCGGCGTTATTTATGTTAATCTGGAAACTGCCGTTTTGAAGGGCACCCATACCCATAAAACCTTCCTTTATCCCTAACTCGTTTCCTTTTACTACAGGATTAATGGAAAACTGCGAGGGCACCGCTATAGGAGCGCCTGACGGAGGCGTATAAGTATCAGTGTTTATTTGTCCCGGATTAAAGAATGTATTCATTGTCGGCGTGATATGCCACACCGGAAGGTTTTCATTGGTTGCCCACTTGGTGGCGTAAAAAGAATCTTTATTTAAATTTAAGCTCTGGCTGAATATCTGAGTAGGAGCAGAACCGATCCAAACCGCTGCCCGGTCGTCAAATTTTGTAAAGTCTTTGCTCATTGTGGCGTAAGGCACAGCCCCGCTCGTATCCCCGATTTTCCAAGTGTTGATGCCGGTAATCGGAATCGCCGCAAAGTTATTACCCGGTGTCAACGCTATATTGCCGTACCGGCCTCTAACCAAGGCGTTATTTTCATAATAACCGGTTACCGGAGAGGTCAAAAGAGTATTGAAACTCGCATAATTACCCGTGCTCGGCGACGTATACTGCGTATTAAATCCCCAGACGGTTTGTATTGTATTGGTGTTTGCGCCGTTGTATAACGTCATGCTGATGCCGGATGGGTTGCCGGTAATCTGGTTGGTAAGGCCGAGGTTGGCATTATTGGAACTATAGTCAACGCCCGTGTAACCATAGTTGTTAGAATAAGCATAGCTGCTGGCGTAACTGCCGGAATCATAATCATAGCTGTCTCCCCAGTCACTGGCGCCCATGACCTTCTTGGCTTCAGCTTCGTTGATCGCCTCAAAGGGAGCGCTTAACCGGGAAACTAAAGCATACCCGCTGAATCTGGCGAAGAATTTTTCCTTAGGCAGAAATTCTTCCTTATGCTCATTTACATAATATACTTTGTCCGGGGTGATATTGGTTACCAGGACATAATGATCGTTGTTTAGGTGAGCAATAAAGGGCGTTAGGTCTTTGCTGTCAGGCAATAAGCCGGAAACCTTCGCCGGATAGAGCTTCAGGCCGAAAAATTCCGCTGCCTTGGAGAGTGCATAAATGGAGTTTTTGATGACTTCCGGGTTGCCTTCCGGTTTGACAATATCGTTTAAGATATCTATAGTCAAAGCAAATACGGCAATATCCTGCTCGCCGGCCTGAATACCGTTGGAATTTAATAAATCATAAAGCGCCTTAGAGCCGCACGGCCTACCCTTTAACCAATTATAAATTTCTTCGATCCTCTGCTGAGAAATATTCAACGGCTTGCCCAATTCGACGCTCAAGGTGGGTGAAATTCTTATCGCGGTAACCGATTTTCCGGAAACGTCTTTAAGAATATTTTTTACTGCCAGCGGGATATCGATGTTTGTTGCATTCTGCAGATAAGCAGGAACGAATGCGCTCGCCGCCGGTTTATGCCAAAGCACGCGCCAATCATATTCTACTGCCTGCGCAGCCTGCTCCGGCAAAAATACCGCCACAACAATAAAAGCCACAACTCTCATCCAGGTCTTAAAACTGGATTTGAATTGTGGCTTCTCGATGCTTTCGACTTGAGATTTACCTAAATAGGAAGAAGGAAATGACAATTTCCCCCTTTCCCCCAAGTCTTCTTGTATGTGGCTGGTTGAGTTTTTCATTTTTGAGTTTTAATTTAACAACAGTTTTTAAAACTCGTTAATAAGTGTCAAAATAAAAAGCCGAATTCTAATTTCTATTCGGAACCACCCCTTTATTGATTACATTAAGAATATAACATATCTATATATATTGTCAAGGAATATAATTGGTTTTTCTGATAGCGCTTTCTTTCCATATCTCTTGTTAGGCATTGCAACTAAACAAGTTTGGTCTTTGTGCGAAAAAAGAAGGTAGCTCTATTTTTGGGGTAATTTCCCAACCAATAAAAAATAGAATAATCCCCTGTTTTCTTTGTTTTCCCTTCAGATTGGACATTTAATTATTGTCAAATAAATCTGTTTGGGAGATAATATCCGCGGGTCCTCTACCTTCATACGAGGCGCCTTCCGGGAATATGTCTTTATGCTCGTAACTCTTAGGAAGATAGAGCGTGGTGTAACGATTATAGTAGGCTCCTAAAATATCCTTATTATTGGGTTCATTGGCAAAACTCCTGCCGCTATCCGCTACAGAGGGATAGACCGCAATACCGGTCAGTAACTCCTCCAACATCTTGTTGCCGGTCCTTGCCGCTTCTACCTGTGCCTGGCTGATGGAATTTCTGACATTTGCGCTGTCATAGCTATAATCAAAGAATTTAGTAAATCTTAGTTCCGGAACCGAACCGTATTGGTAGCCTATTAGTTGAGCCGGGGTAACCTTAGGTTCAACTCCAGGCGAAAATCCATCTGGTACCTCTTGAGTTTCTGTATGCGTCCCGCCCTTGGTAATCAAAACAGGTAAATAAATACTCTTAAGTTCCCCTCCCTTTATAGCATCCGCCTGCGGGCTAGTTACAGGATCATAACTGGTAGTCCAAGCAGTAACCTTACCACTATCTACCTTAAGAGTGTTGGGGTCCTGAGTTACTTGTTCTCCATACAGCTTTTGCGGCACCAACCTGCTGATAGCTGCTACGCCGCTCATAACTCCTATGCTATTGGTTCCTTCTCCTTTGACGACCATTCCTAAATAGGTTAAGCCCCAAATGGTACTCGTCAATGATTCCCGGGTTACGCGTTTCTGCTCGAGTTGATTAAGATAATTTGTTTCACCCTGTGCGGATGACTTCAGTGCTGCCAACTCTACTTCCTCTCTTTGTATTGTTATTGATTGCTGTTGGTATCCCCGTGTTCCAGCTGGATACGCGTTCTTTTTTAGTTCATCAACTTCTGATTGCTTTTTAGCAATTTGTGCTTCTAAAATAGCCAGTTGTTGCTTATGCGGTCTACCGTATAAAATATGGGTTTGATTAGTTGCTTCTTCTAAAAATGCTTTTCCTTTAACTGGGTCATTAAATATTTTCTCGTCTGCAAGCTTGATGATCTCATTCTTATCCACTGCCTTTAAACCCAAATCGCCATTGGGCGTTTCTATTCCCCCTCCCTGAAGAACTGCCTGGCCCAGGTTTTCTCTTGTTTGATTATTCCTGCCTCTAAGATAATCGAAGTCGGCTAACACAAAGACTACTTTATCCGGATCCTGCACCGTCTGCGTTTGCTTTTTATAAAGTTGTACGCCTGGCTGGCCTTTTGTTCTTATTTCCTCGCTATAAAGCGCTTTTCTTTCTACCGCATACCCTGTAGTAAGGCCCCAGGTAGGCAGGGCCAGAGCCTTATCATTGATCTTTTCGTATTGGGCAAACTGGCTTTGTTTTACGTTGGAAAGGTCTTGGTTTAAGGCCTGCTCCATTTCCTGTTGCCTTGTATCCAAACCAGGGCTTATGCTCTTATCGCTTCTTAACTCTTGTCCTGCCCATCCGGCGAATGCAGTGAGGTCACCCGTAGAAATGCCGTTTTCCAAGTTGGTGCGCATTTTAGCCATCGTGCCCATTTTAATACTTAAGGACTTTACGGCTTCTTCGTATGTTTGCTCCTTCTCAACCATTGGGCCTAATTTTGACTTTAAATAATTGAGATCGCCTTTACTGTCTTTTATTACTTCGCTTACAGTATTTATCCGCTGGGTGTATTCTTGGATTTGAGCTTTCTCTCCCGCGATATATTGCTCGTACGTTAAATTAGCCAATTTTGTAGCCACCAGCGCCTTATCCACTCCCAAACCCTGCTGTAAAAAGCCGCTTAAATTATTTTTGTTTTGTGCCACCTGCTGCAACTGCAATGTTATCTCCCTGCCAAGGTCTTCTTTACTCTGCTCTCCGATCTCTGTGGACACTGCGTGACGGATAACCTCGGCGCGGTTGCCTACGGCGGTGGCAACGATATTCTCTGTTTTCTGTTTGAGTTCATCGGCATCTGTGACTTTAGACAAGCTGCTTATTTTTTCATCGATTTCACTTTGTTTGTATCCTAACCCCTGCAAAAAGGCGGTTATTTTTTCTGTTAATTGAACCCTTGAGGTCACGTAATCATTGGTCAATTTATTTAACTGTTGCCGGACCGCATCTGGCCTTACCGCATATTGAGCATTGTATTGAAGCGCAGGCCCGGAATTAATGTCGGCAAAGTTAAGCCTGGCGCTCGGCCCGGCATAGGCGCTGTGGCCGTTGTCACTGGAATAGATGCTCACCTCATAGCTGGTATTGGGGCCGACTGAAAACGGCTGCTCTTGATAGGTTGGCTGCTGAAGAGCAATTCCCCCGACGCTTTGCGGCTGGTTGATTGTTAGAGCCGAACTACCTTCAGTTTTAGTAAGCTCCAGGTTTAAGAGTGACTGGGCCGTAACCGGCGCGCCTGGGGTTTTAGTAGTCTCTGATGGCACAATAATCGCTGTAAAGCTGCCCGGGGCGCCTTCCTTGGCCGGCACAGAGTCAGCACTCGGATTCTTTATAGGATGATACCTTGTAGTATAAGCACTCTCGTTACCTGGCTTTATCTTTAAGGTAGTGTAGTCCTGCGTAGTGCCATTTTCACGCTGAAATCCTGCTCCCATAAATCTACTCATGATCACTGAATTCCCGTAAACTGCTACTTTTTCCGCATCAGTCATATCCTTCCAAGCCTTGCCATCAAAAGTTTTCCCCGAGGCAATCATGGTTAAGACAGTTAAGCCCCAAGGAGTATTCCTTAAGCCCTCTATATTAACATCGCTGTTCTGCCAAGCCTCATTGTTTACTGCTGCGGTTTTTTGCGCCTCTAACTCTTTCTTGCTTCCTTCAAGCGGAGTTAATTCTGCCGCCGATTGCTGCTGTGCGTCAGTCAGCCTACGTACTGTCTGCCCTATCGCACCTATCTGCGCATTCACATCGGTCAGGTTAGCTCTATCTCCTTGTAATGCCGTCTCTGCTGCAGCTACCTTATTGTCTTGGTCCTTGTTTGCCCCAACAATGCGCTTAAAGAAAGACCCTACTGCCGCGACCGGCTTTTTTGCGTCCCCTATTATCTTTTCTTGTGCCGCAACGTCTGCCTCTAACGCGGCCTTGCGTGCTTGAAGCGGCGTTAATTCCACCTGCTTTTTAGCTATCTGGTCTTTCGAAGCTTGTATTCTTTGGCCTGTTTGAGCGATTTTGCTGTTTACAGCGTCTATCTGTTTATCGTATTGCGCGGCAGCATATGCCTGTTCCCGCTTAGCGTCACCCTGCCAGAAGAGATCGTGTATCCTGTTGAGGTCAGTCAACAGGCCGGCATTTTCCGGGTTATCAACATACTCATCGACTTTAGCGTTAGCGTCTTTACGAGATATCTCGGTTACTCCAAATTGTACCTTACCGTCCGGAGAACTTATAATGATCCCTTCAAAGGACTGATTATTTTTTTCTGCGTCCACAACCTTCCTGGCCGCAGCCTCTATTATTTCAGGATGCCCATACAGAAAACCAAGGTCCACCACTTTAACTTTAGTTTCGGTTGTTTCTTCACCCGGGGTAGTGGTGCTGACTGTAATTTCGCCGGTAGGCAACTTATCGGATGCTAATCCCTTCATTGCGCCAATCAACTCTTCGACATTGCTAAAGGTCCTGAATTCAGGCCCTGAAGCGGTTAAGCCG
>CAIRWO010000060.1 GCA_903882345.1 Candidatus Omnitrophota bacterium
AGTTAAGATGTTGTTGAATATTCTCATTTTATTTGCTGTTGCCGTTATTGCGACAGTTAGCGGATATCTTTTAAGGAAACATATCGCTGAGAAAAAGATACAGGATGCCGAGACTAAGGTAGAGCATATTTTAGGGCAGGCTAGAAAAGAAGTTCAGGATAAAAGGCGGGAGGCAGAACTCGAAGCCAAAGATCTTTTGTACAGGATGCGGCAGGATTTTGAGCGGGAAACTAAAGACCGCAGGCTGGAGATTACGAATTTAGAGAAAAGGCTGGCGCAAAAAGAGGAAAATATCGATCGCCGCCTGAATTTGCTGGAGCAAAAAGAAAAAGATATAGAATTAAAGCATGAAAACGTAAAAAAGCAAGAGGATGCTTTAAAATTGAAAGATTCTCAGCTGTTAGCTTTAATTGCCGAAGAAAAAGAGAGGCTGCAGAAGATCTCTTCTTTGTCTGCGGAAGAAGCAAAGCAGATTTTATTAAGCAGGCTCAGTGAAGAACTAAATAACGAAAAAGCAGTGCTTATTAAAAGGCATGAAGAGGAATTACGCAGTATTGTGGATAAAAAAGCAAGGGAAGTAATGAGCCTTGCGATACAAAGGTGCGCCGCAGAGCATACGGTGGAAACAACAGTAAGCGTTGTAACGCTGCCCAATGATGAAATGAAAGGCAGGGTCATCGGCAGGGAAGGCCGTAATATCCGCGCGCTTGAAATGGCCACGGGAGTTGACGTTATTATTGATGATACCCCAGAGGCCGTAACTTTATCCGCATTCGACACGGTGCGCAGGGAGATTGCCCGCTTAAGCCTTGAAAAACTGATAGCCGACGGCAGGATACATCCGGGCCGCATCGAAGACGTAGTTGAGAAAACCAAGAAAGATATGGATGATAAGATCAAAGAGGAAGGCGAGCGCGCGGCATTTGAAGCGGGCGTGAACGGCTTGCATCCTGAAATAATAAAACTTCTTGGTCGCTTGAAATACCGCACCAGCTTTGGCCAGAATGCACTGCAACATTCAAAAGAGGTGTCTTTCCTCTTGGGCGTCATGGCTTCTGAAATTGGCCTCGATTTTAAGCTTGGCCGCAGGATCGGATTGCTTCACGATATAGGTAAAGCTGTTGACCATCAGATTGAAGGGACCCACGCAAAATTGGGTGCCGACTTAGCTAAGAAATTTAATGAATCTCCGGAAGTGGTCCATGCTATTGAAGCGCATCATGAAGAGGCGCAACCGCAGAGTTTATATGCAGTTTTAGCAATAGCTGCAGACGCCATCAGCGCTGCCCGTCCGGGCGCCCGTCGTGAAACTCTGGAGACCTATGTTAAGAGGCTTGAAAGCCTGGAGTCAATTGCCAATGTGTTTAAAGGGGTTGAGAAGTCTTTTGCTATTCAGGCGGGCCGCGAAATCCGCGTAATTGTCCAGCCGGAAAAGATCTCCGATGCAGACGCCATTAACCTGGCGCGGGAAATACGCAAGAAGATCGAAGAAGGAATGGAGTATCCCGGGCAGATAAAAGTTACCGTGATCAGGGAGACAAGGTCTATCGAGTATGCTAAATAAAGTATAGGGGGTCACCAAGACACCATGTCACAAAGTCACCAGGAAAAAATTTACTGGTGACGTTGTGACTTTGTGACCATTATGTAAATGAATATACTATTTATCGGAGATATAGTCGGCTCCCCGGGCAGAGAAGCAATCAAGAAGCTCCTGTCTGGGCTAATTAAAGAACATTCCTTGGATTTCGTGGTCGCTAATGCCGAAAACGTAGCCGGCGGCTCAGGGATCACTTTAAAAACCGCAGAGGATCTTTTTGCTTCCGGTGTTGATGTACTGACGTCGGGAGATCATATCTGGAAAAGAAGTGAAATCTTCGAATTACTTAATACCGAAGAAAGAATTTTACGCCCGCTTAATTTTCCAAGCACCTCACCCGGAAAAGGAAGTTCGGTTTTTAAAACTAAGACAGGCAAGAATGTCGGCGTAATTAATGTTAACGGCCGGGTTTTTATGGATCCGTTGGAGTGCCCCTTTAGAACTTCGCTTCAGGCGGCGGAAGAATTATCCAAGGAAACAAATATTATCATAGTTGATATGCACGCCGAAGCCACTTCTGAAAAGGTCGCATTAGGCTGGTATCTGGATGGAAAGGTTTCCGCGGTTTTGGGAACTCACACACATATACAAACCGCGGATGAAAAAATCCTGCCCAAGGGGACGGCTTATATTACTGATGCCGGAATGACCGGGCCGTATGATTCGGTGATCGGCAGAAAGGTTGAGGATGTTTTACAGAGGTTCCTGACTCTTCTTCCAACGAGATTTGAAGTTGCAGAAAACAATATTCAGTTGCACGGGGTATTGTTGAATATCGATAATAAAACAGGCAGGGCAATATCAATTGAAAGGGTTCAGAAGAAGATAAATGAATAAAGCAGGAACTACTAAATTTTTGTTAATTGCCGCATGCGTGGTATTGTTATTTTGCACCTTTTCTTATGCCGATGACAAGGGTCTGGAATTTACTATTGATGTTAATGGCCCTACAACTCCGCTGCCTGTTATTTATAAACCCAATATGGATTTAAGCGGCAG
>CAIRWO010000061.1 GCA_903882345.1 Candidatus Omnitrophota bacterium
GCTGTCTAAAACCCGTTCAGACCATTCCAGGCCGGTTTCTACTGCATGCGGGGTAGTATTTTCCGCGCTCAGCCTTGCCTTAAGCCAATTAAATTCCCCGTTCAGGTAATAATACACCTGCCCGATAAGGCTAAACCTTAACCCGGCTGTGACTTTATCATTAATATAATCTATGGCATGCGCGGAATAATCTGTATTTTCCTGGTGACGATAGTTTACAAAGGTATTGAGTCTGCGGATAAATTCAAATCCCCGGTTTAAACCAATGCCGGCATTTTCATAACGCGATTCGCTGATCTTACCTAAATCGTTCTGCAGATTGTAATCCAGCCATAAACCGGTTAATTTATCAATGGTATAATTTGCCTGCCAGCGCAGGTCTTGGTTCCAGCTATCAGGGTTGCTTGTGCTGGGAAAAAGCCGGTCCTGGTATACATCCAATTGGCCTTGAGTCCGGAACCTCTCCGAAGGCTCCCAGGAAAGAGTAGACAACGCGCCCCGTTCTCCTGCGCGGTATCCTAAGCCGGTGAGGGTATTAAATTTTTTGCTGCTGTCTCTTAATTCAGTGCTGAATTGAAACCCGGGCAGGTTATAAAATGCCTTAAATAAATTTGCCAGGGCTTGGGAATCATAGCCTACTTCATAATCCAAATTCCAATTCCCCAAATGGTAATTAGCGTTTAAATCATAACCGTAGGGGTTAAGGTCCGGCCGCATATCCCTCTCTTTGCCCCATCCGTGCGCGATGGTAAAAGAATATCTTTCTTTTTCCCGCGGCGTAAAATTTAAATTTATCCCGCTTAAGAACGAATCAATGGTTTTTTTCTCTAAACCGGGGGAAAGGCTGAAGGTGTAGATGCCGGGCTGCTCCCTGCCCCAAAATAACGCGTAGTCAAGCCTCTGGTTAAAGGCAGGCGATTTTAACAAAACTCCCCGCTGATAAGGATCACTGAACGCGAGGTTTGAAACGCCGGAATGAAAATCCATGGCGCGCAGGGAAAAATCTTTAAACGGACCGATCCTGCCTTTCTCCAGGCCCAAAGTAGCGGTAGAAAATTCTGTTTCTCCGTTTAAGTTACGGAACATCATCGAAGAATCAAGGTTTCCATAAGGCGTAGGCCCTTCCAGGCTTAAATAATGGGTATAGGAATAGTTTAACCGCTTGACATTGCTCGGGTTCTCTCCCGATCCATATGTATACCAGTCCATGACATAACGCAGCTTAAAATTTTTGGCTGACTCTTCGGCCTGATGCATTTGGTCGGCAAAACTGATCCCTTCGGCTTTAGGCGGGACAGTAAGGAATTGCATGGTCCAGCGGCCGTTTGCGTCCCAAACATGAACATAAGTATACCCAAGGTTTTGACCAATGATCCTCAACTGATTTTGGGAATCTTTTTCAATACTCAGTATATCCGGCTGGGTGAGCAAAAATCTCTGGACATTATTACCCATCACGGTAATATACTTTCCCAATTCTAATTGTATTGGCTGGGAGATCTTATTGAGGGATCCATCCAGCCAGATAGTCATTGATAAAACGGTTTTTTTCGCAATTGGCAGACGGCCTGCGGATCTAGGCTGGATCGATGCCCGCTCACTGATCATTTCTTTCTCTATCTCAACTAGATCCAGGCTTTCATTCATTGCCTCGGAAGGTATGTAAATACGCGGCATTGGTCTGGCGGGGATAATTTTTTCTTCCGGCTGGGGCGAAGGCTGGAGTATGGTTTCAACCATCTGCAGGTAGTGCAAGGCCGGTGAATAATCCGGCTGGGCCAGGAGGGCGATTTTAAATTCCTGCATCGCTTCGTTGTATTTACCTTGGCGATAAAATTCTAATCCGATTTCACAAAGGGATTCCGGCAGGCTTGAATAAGAGTAGGCGGGAATGAGAAAGGAAACTGAAGATAAAAACAGGATTAAGATTATCCCGAGTTGCTTTATTTTTTGGTTGATTTTTAATTTAACTCCCCGATTTTGGATATCTGGCCATCGGCGACTTTAATTTCCGCTTCTTTGGTAATCACCGACCCGGCTAATGGCCCTTCTTGGCCCGGAGCCTTACTTAAGTCAAAAGTAAGGACTATATCATATGGTCCGTTAGGTATCGGCTCGCTCCAGGTCCCGGTTAATTTCGCAGCATCACCCGGCAGGGTATAAGCATCGTTAAATGCCCCCCGGGCATAAACCTTGCCTTGTTTATCAATGATGTTATAAGTAGAACTGCAGAGAAGATCAACGTTGCCGATATTTTTAAAGTTGACCGAGATACTTAAAAATCCCTCTTTGGTTTTAGAAAAATCCAGCCCATTAATCACTACCTGACGTTTGATCGTCCCTTCGGGCTCAACGTAGAAGATGACCCCCAGACGGACCAGTAAATTCATCCCCACGCTCTCCCGGCGGCCGGCATCTCCGAGCATGCTTTCAAAAAATAATACCGCGTAATGGCCTCCCGTGACATCCGAAGGTATTTTAACGGTATAATTAACGGTTTGCCGGCCAAAAGGCGCTAGATCAAATTCAGAAGGGAAAAAACTTATCCAGTTGGCGCAAGAAAATACTGTCGCGTCTGCCAGGTTGAATTCTTTTGTCCCGTCGCGCGCAGCTGCATAGCGCCAATCCTCGGGATAAACTTTAACATGGATAATATTGTCTGTAGGGTTATCGACCCGGATTTCTCCGTTTTTGGCTTGGCCGGGGAGGGCTGAGATACGGATTTTGGTCTGGTCAAGACGCAAGGTAGCTGCTTCTACGGCAGGCAAGACAAATAAAAAAAATACCACTATGGAAAAAATCAGAATTATACCGTTTTTTTTCCAACAAGAATACATCAGTTTTCCTTTCGTAGGAATATTATATTATATAATATCTTTTTCGTCTATATATAATAAGCAATAGTAAGCAATAATTTCTTGTCGGAGCTCAAAAAAAACGCTGCTTTAGCACAATCCTGATTTTTTCCATAGGAGCTTGCAAATTTCCCTCTTTTACGGCGTAAGCGTTAACGTAACCTGGCCGAGATAATTACCTGCAGCCTGAGTTGCCGGCACAGGAATTACGCCAGTTGCATCACCGCTTCCGCTGGCTATACCATAATAGATCCTCAGGAAAAACCCTGTTCCTAACGCGGCGCTAGTTACTGCAAAAGTGTTGCTATTTGCATAACTAACATAACCATTCGTCAATGTTGAGGGACTACCGGGAACGCCTGTACCGGGCTGCTTCACAAAGGTCACATTGATCTTATCGCTCAAAGTTGGTATTGGGCTAGTACCACCCTGTAGGTTAACGTCAGTCCTGGTATGTGTAACTGTCCAGGTTCCTGAATTGTTACTTACCGCTACGTCAACCGCATAAAAACCGCCATCAGCTGGCCGATAAATATTGTTGGTAGTATCCAACGCTAACTGGCCGAAATCCACAGATGGCTGACCATAGGTAAACGCAGTTCCTATAACCTTGGCGATATTTACTGTCAACGCCGTGGTGCTGGTGATCCTCGCCTTGACATCAAAATGCAGCGCATCTCCTGCGAAAGCGACCGCGCCTAACATTGATATCATCATCGCGCATAACACTATGTTAAAAATAGCTTTCCTCATCTAAATTCACCCCCTTTCATTAATTAGTTTGTTATATTTCAGAAATAGAATAAGTGATCTGCGTTGAATAATCCCCTGCCTTTACTTCAGGGGTAGCAGTTAATTCATATATCAGTTTAAACTTATCCGGTGACCCGTCTCTATCCGAAACAAAAAGAATAGTGTCTCCGGACTTAACTTCGCTTGGCGCGGTAAATTTAAGCGCGCCTTTGGTGTTGATGCTCTCCTGGCGCAAAGTAAAATTTTTTGACGGTATGACATCGCTATCTTTATTCGCCAGGTTTGAATATAGATGCTGGTTGATCTGATACTGGCGGCCGGTATTTGTCTTGATCTCCACCAAAAGCTCGGATGTCTGAGGCGGCTGATTAAGCTTTACATCGTTAAAACGGATCAACCCCCCCGGCTCGGGAGTGATCAGGAGTTCAAATATGCGGGTGTTTTCAACTTCCAGCCTCAGTGTATCAATAATGCCTGGTTGTATCGAGCCGCTTCCTTCCAAGATATATTTTATCCTTCCCCTGTACAAGCCGGCAGGTTGCCTTTGGGACGGATTTAAGCGATACTCAATGACAAAGCTGTCCGCATCCCCTGTGGATGAAGAAGTATAGATAACCTGGGGGCTGCCCGGAGCGGATAAACCCTGCGCCTGGTTAACAACCGCGCCTTTCTGGGCGTTGAGGCCGACAAAATTAACCACATTGTAATCAAGGAGTTCGCCGCTATTAGAGCTCGGCTGTTCATCGACTGATTGCAAGATGCGAAACTGGCTGCCAAGGCCGCCCTTTATATTGATCATTACCCTGGAAACGTTATTTTCCGGCTTATCCGAACTTAGCGAGATGGTTTTTGTTCCCGTATCCGTGTTAACTTCAATAACTGATTCTATGCCAATCTCCGCGATGATATTCAATATCACTGTGACCGGTGCCTGACTGGAATTAATCGGTTCGAGGGTAAAACCGATCCTGCCCCGGTATGAACCGGGTTCAATGTCTTGAGAAGGGATCAGCCCGTATACTAAAGTAAAAGAGTCGGGGTTACCGGATTGATTAGAGGTATAAATCACCTGCCTGCCTAAACCAACCGGCATCTCCTGTTCGACATTCAGTGTCCCGAATTTATTAGTCCCCCTGAGTCCGTAGACAAGAAAATTATTACCGGGGAGGGTTTTTCCGGACATGCTGCTTAAAGGTTCGATCAGTGTTTGCGTTAAGCGATATTCTTTGGAAATATCGGAGGTAATGTTTACAATTAATTCTTTGTTGATTCTTCCTGCGGCAAGGCTGATCTTACCGAATCTTAAATCATAGCCCCCTTCAAAAGGAACGACAGATACTGAAAAGGCGGCGAAGAGAGCGGTAGGCGAGATAAATAATACTGATAAGACAAAGTAAAATACCACTAATTTACTTACTACTCTTTTGTGTTTTGTCTTAACCATACTGTACTGTTGAACTAATACCTATTGGATTTTAAAATAGTTTCTAAACACTTTGTTAAAGTATACACTAAATTAAAATTTTTGTCAAGCTTAAAACTCTTAGTGCTGGTTAATGATATAACTAGAAGTTTCAGCAAGGACTTGGAAAATCTGCCCTGCTTTAGCTTCATCAAGCGTACCCAAGCCACAGCTGGGACTGATGAGAAGATTTTCCATGAGTAAATCCCGGTCAATGCCCTTCTTTGCCAAAAGATCAATACCAGACTGGATTTTCGCGCTAAGCAGTTCAGCGGTTTCGCTAGCCTTAAATTCAGTGGTCGGCACGATGCCCCAACAGAGCATGCCTCCTCTTTTGAAAAACGCCTTTAGGTTTTCACTGTAAAGCGCCAGACGGTCAAAAAACGAAAAGGCATCAAAATTGATAATATCTATACCCTGCGCATCGATAAATATCGGCCAGTCAGTATTGCCGCAGCAATGCACCCCGATAGATACGTCTTCCGATTTTATTGCTGAGGTCAACTCTGCCAACCCGGCTTCTACCGTTTCTTTGTTTATCGGCGTAAAGGCAGAACCGAAACCCGCCAGGTATGGCTCATCAATGAAGATGATGATCTTTTTACCGAATTTCTTAAACAGGTTCACCTGCCAAAGCGCCTTCATTGCCATCCCCTTTAAGATCACCTGCATAAAAATTTCATCATGCAGCAGAGACAAGTTATTATCATTGCTTAGGCTGGCGGCAAAAGTAAACGGCCCGGTTATATGGCATTTGATTGCCGCGATGTTTTTCAGGCCTTGCGGCCCTAGCTTTTCCAGTCTCTGGTAAAACCCGTACAAGCCGGCGCTAAAATCAGGGCTAAGCTTAAAATACGCCGTATCGCCGGCAATCACCCGGCCGTAAAACAACTCTAATTCTTTGTCCTTCTGGCGGGGATTAAAAATTACGCCCTCGGGAGTAAATTCAAGGCAGGGCAGTTTTTCGCTGAATTGCGCCACCATCCCTTCCCGGCTGTCGCGCTTAGGAAGCTGCGGCCAGAAGGGAATCTTGGGACAAAAGTGGAAGACTAAATCCAACGCCTTCTCTGTATCTTTATATGGGAGACTGCCGATCCCCGTAGCAAAACCCTTTAATCCCGTCATAACAACCGCCCGCTTAAAAACTATTTACAATTTTTCCCGGTTTAGTTTACCGCTAAGGCAGATCTCGGTTACATCTTCGATCCCAACTTTGAATATAACAAATTTATCCGGCAGCATCAACTCAAAATTTTCGTGTTTTTTATTTTTCCCGACTGCCTCAATCACCCGTTCAACGGAAAGTTTTATCTTCTTGTCTGCTAACTCTTCGAGTATCTCGTCATATTCTAAGCCCTTAGTTACGATCTCAACCGAACCGTTGATCTGATAACCGGTAAGAGTATCGAGATCCATCACGGAAATCGAAACGCGCGGATTAACCTTCAGGTTCCGGTAGCTGGCACCCATAACATGGTCAATCAGATAAATAAATTTTTTATTAAACTTCAACAGGAATTTTGGAGCGACATTAGGCCTATTAGTAAAATCACAGGTTGCAATATCGAGAAACTCTCTGTTTTTTAAAATTTCGTTTATGTCTTTCATTAGAATCCTAATTCTTCTCCCACAAGAATAACTTTGAGCCTAGACGGTGAAACCTCGGCTTCCACAATGAGAACCTGGCAGCACATCCGTTTGTATTCCGGAAACAGACAGACGTCTTTACGGCATACGCCGTCTTTAAAACAAGGCGTGTTCCAATTAAGGCGTTTACAGTTAAGCGGCGTTGCATATTCCCTTGCCCGCTTTAGTGCCTCCTGGAGGCTGGGGCAGATTTTATTGGTTCCCGCAATAACGATAACATTAGCGGCATTGGAAATCCCGGTAATACGATTGCCGTACGCGCTAAAAAAAATAAGTTCGCCTGATTCGGCAATGGCATTGGGGCTGGCAAGGTAATAATCTGCTTGAGCGCCCTGTTTTCTCAATTCCAGGCTCTCTCCCCGACTGATACCCGGCTGATACTGGTTAAAAACTTTCACGCCCGCCGCTTCCAGCGCGGGGACTATTCCCAGCGCATCGAGAGTTTGTGAGCCGGAAATACCAACAGTAACATTTTTAGGGATGATTTCCCTGATTTTTTCCCGCGCCTTATTCCTGTCGGCACAATATAAACCGTCGATATTCCTCTTTTTCCAGTTTTCTATAACGAAATTTATTTTCTTGTCCATTCTATTTGGAAAGCAGTTTTTCGTAATCCGTGGGAAGAGCATTGCCCTGGAAAGCTATCCTGCCTCCTTTATCAATAAGCACATAGGTAGGCACGCCTAAAACGTCATAAATATAGGAAACTGCCGAATCAGTATCCAAAAGCACGTTAAAAACCAAAGGATTCTTCTTGGTAAAATCATTAACATGCGAAGCACTCTCGCCCACATCGATTACCATGATTTTCCAGCCGATTTTCGTGAGATCCGCATACCTGCCCCCGTTCAATCCCTTTAATTCTTCCCGGCAAAACGGGCACCATGTCGTCCAAAAAAACAAGAGTACAGGCTGCTTGTCCCTGTAATCAGCCAACTTTATTTTATTGCCCTGGGTATCCTGTAAGGTGAAGTCTGGTGCCAAAAGCGCATCCTTAGCCGACAAAACAGGCGCCGATAACAACAAGAAAGTCGACAACATAACCATAGTCCCGAAAAACTTTTTCATTTTTAGAATCTCCTTATCCCAATATAAACAAAACAAGCTCCGCTTAACAGAATAATCACCGCCCCCAGCCTTTTTACCCAAATCATCCAACGGCCTGATTTGGGTAATCTTAACAGCGTGCCGCTGAATGTCCCGACCAAAATCAAAATCAGGCCCATGCCATAGGCAAAACTGAACAAAAGCGTCATTCCATATACTATATTTTTCTTCGCAGCTATATATGCCAGTATCGCTGCCAGCGCAGGCGTAAGGCATGATCCGACAACCAGCCCGGAAATCAACCCCAGCAGAAAGGTCGATAGATAATCTCCTCTTTTATGTTTAGACAGCCTAACGGCATTGGGCAGGGCAATATTGAATACATCAAGCATCGACAGGCCGAAAAAAATAATCACCAGGCCGGAAATAAGATAAGTTATTGGCTGCGAGCTTATCTTGCCGAATATCTGGCCGGTCAGAGAGGCGATCAGGCCAAGTATGGAATAAGTAACGGCGATGCCCGTAACATAAACAAGGCTTAAAATAAAACTTTTAAATTTTGAATTGGCCGCGTTTAAGCCGATATAGCCGGCGCTGATGGGTATAAGCGGATATACGCAGGGAGTGAAACTCATAAGCATGCCGCCGAAAAACGCCAAGAGATAATCAATGGGGTTACCCGAGAGATTCATCCAGCCACCTTAGGTATTTTTTGTCCCCGGAGATTATCGGCAGGGCGATTATTTCCGGGACCTCATAGCTGTGCAAGGATTTAACCGCCTTTATAATTTTCGCTAATCTGGATTTTTTGGATTTCATTATCAGCAGCGCTTCTTTAGCGGAATCAGGCTTTCCTTCCCACCAGAATACCGATTTTACGTTATCGATAATATTGGCGCAGGCGACTAGCCTTGCCTGGATAAGCTTATCGGCTATCTTTTGCGCCTCGCGAACGTCAGCAGCAGTCACAAAAATTACAACGTACATTTTTTAGCCCCCGGATCGATTTTCCTGAAATAATCATACCACGAATCAACCCTGCGTTCAAATGCCTAATCGATCTTCACCGACTTTAATTTACCGAACTGCGAACAGGCATCGAAGATCAAGGTTGGATCCTCGGTATGGATGCTGATTTTCAGGGCCTGGCTTCCCGGGATATCCTCCTCCAACTCGGAGATAATCAAATTTTCTCCCAGGCCGGAAAGAGATCCCCTGATCTCTTCTAGCGACGCCGCCCTGATATTTAAAATAAATTCGAGGTTATACTTTTGCATTTACTTAAGCATGATTACTGAGATCATCCTGCCGCAATCCGAGGACTCTTTACGGAAAGAAAAAAACTCGTCGTGAAAACAAGAGGTGCATTTTCCGCAATCGGATATGTTTTCTTCTCTTAAGCCTGAACCCAATAACTGCTTCCGGTTGATGTCTGTTAAATCCAAAAAATAACGGCTGCCTTTTTCTTGTAAACCGGTGATAAAATAATCCCTGAATTCGCTGCCGACTTCATAACAGCATTGCCTTATCGACGGGCCGAAACCAGCGAGCAGGTCTAAAGGCTTGGTATTGAATTTTTCCCGCATCAATGATACTGTTTTGGCGGCAATTTCATCCCGGCTGCCCTTCCAACCCGCATGCACCAAACCGATAGCGCGGTTGGCCGGATCGTATAAAAAAATCGAAAGACAGTCGGCAGTAAAAACAGCAAGCGGAAGGTTGGGTTCGCGGGTTATAAAGGCATCTGTATCGGGTATTGCGCTGGAGTAAGAAAGGGCGCCGCTTCCCCGGTCTTGTTTACCTGCAAACTTTACATTAGCCGAATGCGTTTGCTTTGCAGAGACGAGATCCCGGTAATCA